>CACYEW010000150.1 GCA_902773455.1 uncultured Ruminococcus sp. | reverse complement strand
GAAATCGTTCGCTTCGCTCACGATGAAATCAAATCCGTCCTCCAACCCGACGAAGTCGGATTTCATCACGAAGTGATTTCATCCACGCTTGCGTGGATTTAACCCGTCCGTAAGGACGGATTTAGTTGAAAAAGCCTCGTCAAAAGACGAGGCTTTTTCTGGCGGAGAGGATGGGATTCGAACCCATGTGGCTTACGCCAAACGGTTTTCAAGACCGCCTCGTTATGACCGCTTCGATACCTCTCCGTATATAAACGGCACGATGTATGATATCACACCGGAGTGTGATTGTCAAGGCTTTTTTCGAAAATTTATTCCAAAGGCAAAGCAACGGGACCGTGTGCGCCGCGGTCCCGTCAAATGCGCGGTGAACTTATTTTTTCTCCGTCTTGAGATATTCTCTTACGAGCGTGTTCAGAAGCTCGTCGCGGTCGATCTTTCTGATCAGACCTCTCGCGTTTTTGTAGTTGGTGATATACGTCGGGTCCTCGGAGAGGATATAGCCGACTATCTGGTTGATGGGGTTGTATCCCTTTTCCTTAAGCGCAAGATAGACCTGCGTAAGGATCTCTTTCATTTCTTTTTCTTTTTCGTGCACGAGCGAAAAAGTTATTGTCTTATCTTTTTCCGACATTTTATTATCCTCCATAGATCCTTTTACGTATATTATACACGTTTTTTTTGATTTTTCAAGAGTTTTTATCCGATTTTAATAATTTATATTCAAAGCTGTCCGTAAGGGCCTGAAGACAGGCGTCGATTATATCGCATGAAACGCCGACCGTCGTCCACGTTTCTTTATTATCCGTGGATTCGATAAGCACGCGCACCTTTGCGGCGGTCGTGGTGGTAGACTCTATCACGCGCACCTTGAAGTCCGTAAGCGACATTTCATCGATGACGGGATAGAATATCCGCAGCGCCCGCCGGAGCGCCTTGTCGAGCGCGTTTACGGGGCCGTTGCCGAGAGATGTAGCCATTTCGGTCTTGCCGCCGACCTCGATCTGCACGACCGAACACGACGTCAGCTCGCCGTTAGCGGACGGAAAATCGTCGGTGGTTTTGTAAAGCACCACGTTGAAATGCGGTTCGTATTTATAAAATACCTTGCGTAAAAGCAATTTCAACGACGCTTCGGCGGCTTCGTAATGATAGCCGAAATATTCCTTTTCTTTCAGTGCGTTCAAAGCGAGAGCAAGCTCCGGCGAATCCTTTTCGGCGCCCGGTATTATCTCGCGAACGCGGTCGAGCAGAGTGTTTCTGCCGGAAATTTCGGATAAAAGGAACCGTCTTTCCGCCCCGACCTCGGACGGATCGATATGCTCGAACGAAGCGGGGTATTTTTTTACCGCGTCGATATGCATTCCGGCTTTGTGGTTGAACGCGCTCTTGCCGATATACGGCTTGTTGTTTCTTATTCTCGTGTTCGAAATCTCCGATATCGCGTTCGCCGCGTTTTTGAGCGTACGCATATCGGCGCCGAATCCGTAACCGAGCTTGAATTTAAGATCGGGGATTATGACCGAAAGATCGGCGTTGCCGCATCTTTCGCCGAAGCCGAGAAACGTCCCCTGTATCTGCGACGCTCCGCATTCGGCGGCGATGATCGAATCGGCGACGGCGCAGCCCGTATCGTCGTGAAAATGAACGCCTATGCGCTTATAAGGGAAACAGGATACCGCCGCTTTCGTGATCTCCTCCGCTTCCTTCGGCATCGTATCGCCGGTCGTATCGCAGAGGCAGAGAACGTCCGCTCCGGACTCCGCTGCGGAGCGGAGGACCGATAAAGCGTATTCACGGTCCTTTTTATATCCTTTGTAAAAATGCTCGGCGTCGAAAATGACCTCTTTGCCTTTTTCTTTCAGATATTTTACGGTCTTTGAAATGATGCTCAGATTTTCTTCAAGGCCGATCTTCAAAACCTCCGTGACCTGATCGGAGGCGGCTTTGCCGAAAATCACGACCGCCGGCGTGCCGGCATCGATCAGCTTTTTGATCGCATCCGAATCCTCCGGCTCCTGCCCGGGATGAACGGTGGACGAAAACGCCGCGAGCTTTGCGTGCGAGAGCTTTACTCCCTTCATCCGTTCGAAATATTCCGCGTCTTTATGATTCGAAGCGGGGAAGCCGGCTTCGATGTAATCTATGCAAAAGCCGTCGAGCACCTTCGTTATTTTTATCTTGTCTTCGACCGAGAGCGAGATCCCCTCGCCCTGAACGCCGTCGCGCAGAGTCGAATCAAGTATTTCGATCTTTTTCATATCCGTTCCTCAATCAATCCTGAAAGCGACGTTTTTCAGATATACGCCGCAGTTTTCAGCTCTCAGCTTTATCATACCGCCCGCGTACAGCGGAGCGTTTTTCGTCTTTTCGCATACCGGATCGCCTTTCGCGTCGTATAATCCGAGCCGCATGGCGCCGCCGTCGCTTTCGTATACAAGCTTAGCGCAAAATTCGCCGTCAGAGCTTATACGCACCGTTTTTTCGGTCTGATCGACTCTTAACGATATTTTACGGAATCCCGGTTTTTTTTCAAGCTCCAATATCGGCTCGGCTCCGATCGATATCGAGTCGGGACCGAAAACGATCGTTATACCGGGATCCTCGTCCGTTATGATACTGTCGATACCGAGCAGGTTCAGATACGCGCCGAGCTTTGTGTCGGGCATTGCGAGATATTCGAATTCAAATACGTAATTTTCTTCGTCGCCGATGCGGTTGAGATTTGCAAGATCGAAATAACCTCTGCCGAAAATGCCCAGATAATCTTTTTTATACGAGAAATCTTTACCTGTGAGCGACCAGTTTTCGTCTTCCGCGAGGATCTGCTTATCAAGAGACGCGAACTGCCATTCTTCGCCGTACGTTACGGCGTTCTCCGTGATCTTTTCCGTGTCGCTTATCGCGGCGGTCTTCACGTCGGCGTCGGTCGTGACCGCGTCTCCGCTTTTGCACGAATACAAAACGGCTGTAAGCGTTAAAATGATGATAATGGCGAGCTTTTTCATATTCGCCGTTCCTTTCAGTAAATAAAATCGGATATTATCGCGTTAGATACGAGCAGTCCTTTTTCGGTCAGATAAAAGTTTTTTTCAGTGTTGACCGCGAAGCCGTGATCCCCGTATTTTTTTATCCTGCTTTGATACTCCGTATCGAAATCGGAACCGAATTTTTCTTTGAATTCCGCTTTGCATACGCCTTTTGCAAGGCGAAGATGAAGCATTATATATTCGAGTTTTTTGCCGTCTTCGTCAAGCGTCTCGACCGTATCGGGCTCTTTACCGGACAAAAACGAACTCATATCGGAGCTTTGCAGATAACGGACGTCGCCGTATAAAGACGCCGCCGATACTCCGACGCCGAGATAATCGCCGCCTTCCCAGTAGCGCAGATTGTGGCGGCTCTCGAAGCCGGGCTTGGCGAAATTGCTTATCTCGTATCTTTGATAACCGTATTCCTTCAGCTTTTCGTTAAGCAGCAAATACATATCCGCGCATAAATCGTCGTCCGGCAGATCGAGTTTTTCGCGGCGCTTGTAAAGCGGCGTGTTCTCCTCGAGCTTGAGCGCGTAAGAGGAGATATGCTCCGGGTGAAGAGAACAGACGAAATCGACGCTTTCTTCAAACGAGGCGAGCGTCTGATCCGGTATGCCGTACATAAGGTCGAGGCTGATATTGTCAAAACCGGCTTCTCTCGCGTTTTTTACGAGCGTTTTTCCGTCTTTTACCGTATGAGAAGTCCTGCCGAGAAGCTTCAGCTCCGTTTCGTTCGACGTCTGTATCCCCGCCGAAAGACGGTTGAAGCCGGCGGAGCGGAGAAGAGCAAGCTCGTCTTTGCCGACAGTGCCGGGATTTACTTCGAGCGTTATCTCGCAGTCTTTACAAAGGTCGTAGCGGTCTTTGATCGCCGCAAGCAGACCGGTAAGCGCTTTCGCGCCGATGACCGAAGGCGTGCCGCCGCCGAAATATACGGTAGGCACACGCCCGGCTTTTTGCGAATATCCGGCGAGCCGCCTTATCAGTTCGGTTGTGTACGCGTCCTTCGTCGAAAGATCGGTGAAAGAGCAGAAATCACAGTACCCGCATTTGCTTTTGCAGTATGGAATAAGGATATAAAGCGAGG
>CACYEW010000149.1 GCA_902773455.1 uncultured Ruminococcus sp. | reverse complement strand
CTCTTTCATTATCGACATGCCGTAATATTCACCGTTCAGATATACGCGGACGGGAACACACCTCTGCGCGAATACCGATATGCCGATCCGTTCACAGAGGCCGTGACAGTATTCGTTCGAAATGCAGTCGCGGAGTAGATTCATACGCAGAAAATTTTCGCGCGCCTGATACGGAGAATCGTTGCCGCCGTTGCGGAGCAGGAACCTGTCGTATTCCGTAAATCCGTCTCCGAACAGATCCGCGCGGAATTTGCCGCCGCCGCTGTATTTTTCGCCGTCCGCCCCGGATCTTTCATAGCTGCGGGCTATGATGCGCAGCGACGCCGGATCGAACGACCGCGACCCCGAACCTGCAAGTCTTACGCCGGCGTCCTGCCTTATAAGCGCCGCGCCGTCGGGCTCATATATCTCAACGCTGACGGGACGTTCCCATTCGGCGCCGGAGCCGCTTCGGTTTGATAAAATACCCTTGTCTGCTGAATAAAGATCGTCTCCGTCGACGGCAAGCGCCACGGTGCGCAGCGCCGACGGCTCGTTTATAACGTACGTGTTCGTAACTATCCGTCCGATCATCCTGCCGTCGGACGAAAACAAAGCCGCGCGGACGGTTTTTGTCTTTGTCACAACGATCGCGCCGCCGTACTTTTCAGAATCCGGCCCCGGCTCGTCCCCGTTTTCCGTATAAGCTATATATGCGCCCTCGGGCGAGCTCTCCGGAACGGAAAGAGATAATTCAAAACCTTCGCCGTACAGTCCGCCGGACGCCGAAAATACCGGAGCTGTCTCCGGCGATCCGTTTATTCCGCTCTCCTCCGTACGGGACGCCGGAGCCTCCGTGTCCGTCACGGTATCCGTCATACCGACTGTCGCGGCGTCGCATCCGTACAAAAGCATTACGGCTGTGCAAAGCAGAAACGCAAAAAACGTCCTCAGGCGGTCTGTAACACGTTTTTTGTTTGAACCGCTTTTTTGCACGGACTTTTCCGATTTTTTACATACAGGGGCCGTCCGAGCCGGGAGTTTGCCGGCGAACGCTTCAAGTGTTTTTATGATCATTTTCGCTTCATCTTACGATCAACCGACCGTTTGGCAATATTTCAAATGTATATATTTGCGGTTTTCACCGACCGTTCCGGTTCCTCTCAGATGCGTCGGGGCGGATCTCGTCAGCGGCAGCCGGTTTATCCCGCCCGTAACAATTGAAAAATCCCCGTCTTCTGACGAGGATCTTTCTGGTCGGAGTGAGAAGATTTGAACTTCCGGCCTCTTGGTCCCGAACCAAGCGCTCTACCAAACTGAGCCACACCCCGTATTTCCAAATGCGAGACGTATTATATCACATTATTTTATGTTTGTCAAGTGTTTTTTGAAATTTTATGCGCAGCTCTTCGGCTTCGTTTTTTTAGCCGACGTCCCGGCGTTTATGTCCGCGAACAGATTTTTGCTCTCGTCGAACGCATCGCCTTTTGACGCGGCGCCTGCCGTTACCGTCGTTTTGCTGACGCTTTTTGCCGCGTACCGGCGGTTTTGTAAAATCAAAACCAATAAAAAAAAGACGTACGGCGGATCCCGGCGGGAAACCTGAATCCGGCTCATACGCCTATGATATTGCGTACTATCCACCATGCGATAAGGGCGACCAGAAAAACGACGGCGGCGGGTTCGCATCCGGTACCGAGCGTGCGCCTGCCCGTCTTTATATATATGACCGCCGATCTTATGCTGACGTACAGTATGAACAGCACCTCCGCCGGCATCATATAGTTATACGAAAGAGCCTCGGCAAAATGAAGGTGCAGAAGCTCGTCGACCGCTCTCGTATTGCCGCAGCCCGGGCATTTCAGCCCCGTGATGAGATTGAAAAGGCACGGCACGCCGAGCCCGAACCGCTTGTAGACGAAGTAATAGAGAGCCAGAAGGACCGCCGCGGCGGCGAATATTATAATGACGTTTCTTATCCGCTTCTTCATAATAAAGAATTAAGGCTGCCTTTGCAGACAGCCTTATCCGCCTTTGATATTCAGATTATTCAGCCAGGGTGTTCATCTCGTTCTGAACGAGAGCGATGAGAACGAGCGGGAATATGATCGCAAATATCAGATAAAGGATCTTGTTATCCACAGCGGGAAGTCCTTTCTGAGCTCTTGCTTCATTAAGGTTGTCGTTTGCGTTGAGGGCAAAGAATATGCCGCCGACGTAGAAGAACATAAGTATGAACTGGATGATCGGGCTGAGGTTGCCGATGCTCTTGTGACCGACGGAGTCAAGCTCGTTGATCGCTACCCAGAACCAGTACAGCGAATAAATGCCGCACGTTACTATTGACAGTATGATGACTGTCGCGACTGATCTTTTTTTGAACATAATCCTAAATCTCCTTTTCAGAATGCGTTTATTATATCACTTTTTTTTCATTCTGTCAACACTTATTTCAAATTTAAAACTTTTTTTAAATATTCCGTACGCTCTTGACTTTTTTAATAAAATATGATATATTCAAATCAACAGAATCTTACGGAGGAATGTAAAATGAAACATATCAAAACTATACAGACCCGCAACCTTTGCGAAAGCGCGAAGAACGGCGGCTGCGGCGAATGCCAGACCTCTTGTCAGTCTGCCTGCAAAACGAGCTGCGGCATAGCAAACCAGAAGTGCGAAAACAAGAAAGAAAGCAAATGATCGCATAAACAACGAATGCCGCTGATGCGGCATTTTTTGCAGTTAAGGGGATAGTATGATACACAGATACAAATGCTGCGGATATAACATAGTGATGGACGTCTGCTCCGGTTCGGTACACGCCGTCGACGATATCGCTTACGATATAATCGGGCTTTTTGAAGATCTCGATAAAGACGGCGTTATAAAAGAGATCTCCCTGAAATATCCCGGCGTACCGGTCGAAGAGATCGAAGAATGCTATGAGCAGACAGTCTCGCTCAAAGAAGCCGGAAAGCTCTTTACCGAAGACACGTTCGAGCCGATAGCGGACGCGCTTAAACAGAAAACGTCCGGAGTTATAAAAGCGCTCTGTCTTCACGTCGCTCACACGTGCAATCTGAATTGCTCGTACTGCTTTGCAAGTCAGGGCAAATATCACGGAGAACGCGCCGTTATGCCTTTCGAGGTAGGCAAAAGAGCGCTCGATTTTCTCGTTGAGAATTCCGGTTCGAGGCGCAATCTCGAGGTCGACTTTTTCGGCGGCGAACCGCTTATGAATTTCGACGTCGTGAAAAAGCTCGTCGCTTACGCGAGAAGCATTGAAAAAGAAAAGGGCAAAAACTTCCGCTTTACTTTGACGACGAACGGTATGCAGATCGACGACGACGTGATCGATTTTGCGAACAGAGAATGTCATAACGTCGTTCTCAGCCTCGACGGGCGCAAGGAGATACACGACCGTTTCCGCGTTGATTACGCAGGCAACGGCTCGTGGGAGCGTATCGTTCCGAAATTCAAGAAGCTCGTCGACGCACGCGGCGGCAAGGGGTATTATATGCGCGGCACCTTCACGCACGCAAATCCCGATTTTCTGAACGATATAAAAACGATGCTCGATCTCGGTTTCACCGAGCTTTCGATGGAGCCGGTCGTCTGCGCTCCGGACGATCCGTCCGCTCTTACGGAGGAAGACAAACCGGCAATTTACGAACAGTACGAAAAGCTCGCGGAGCTTATGATAAAACGCGACAAAGAGGGACGTCCTTTCACGTTTTACCACTATATGATAGATCTGACGGGCGGTCCGTGCATATACAAACGCATATCCGGCTGCGGTTCCGGCACCGAATACATGGCGGTCACGCCGTGGGGCGATCTGTACCCGTGCCATCAGTTCGTCGGCGATGAAAAATTCAAGCTCGGCGACATATATACCGGCGTTACGAATACGGAAATACAGAGCGAATTCGCCTCGTGCAACCTTTACGCGCGCGAAGAATGCCGCGGCTGTTTTGCACGGCTCTACTGCTCCGGCGGATGCGCGGCGAACGCGTATCACGCGACGGGTTCGGTGAAGGGCGTTTACAAATACGGCTGCGATCTGTTCCGCAAGCGTATCGAATGCGCGATTGCGGTCGCCGTAGACCGCGCGCTGCGTGAAGACGATGAAAACTCCGATCTGTGATTTCGCGCGCGATTACGTTTCGCACCGCGCGCTGCGCCTGCACGTGCCGGGTCACGGCGGAAAAGGCGCTTTTGAAGAATACGATCTGACCGAGATCGAAGGCGCGGACGATCTTTTTCACGCCTCGGGCGTTATAAAGCGGAGCGAAACGAACGCGGGTAAGATATTCGGTATGCCGACGTATTATTCGACCGAGGGCAGCTCGCTCTGCATCCGGGCGATGCTTCGTCTCGCGTGCGTATACGCGGTACATAACGGCAAAAAACCGCATATACTCGCCGGGAGAAATGCGCACAGGTCGTTTTTCTCCGCCGCCGCTCTGCTCGGCTTCGACGTATCTTTCATATATTCAAAATCGTATCTTGAATGCGTGGTAACGCCGGACGATCTGCTCGGTTTCATCGAAAAAAACGGGATACCGACGGCTTTGTACGTCACCACGCCCGACTATATCGGCAATATTACGCCGCTTTCGGGACTGTCGGAAATATGCCGGAAATACGGTATACTGCTTATCGCAGACTGCGCTCACGGCGCGTATCTGAAATTCGACTCTTCCCTGCGCCATCCGGCAGATCTCGGCGCGGATCTGTGCTGCGCTTCGGCTCATAAAACTCTGCCGGTCCTTACCGGCGGCGCGTACCTGCACGCGTCGGACAGATTTGCAGAAAGCGACGTAAGAGAGGCTTTGTCGTTGTTTGCTTCTTCGAGTCCGTCGTATCTGATACTGCAGTCGCTTGACGCCGTCAATCCTTATCTGTATAAAGGTTTTGCATCCGATCTGAAACGCACGAAAAAAAACGTTTACGAAATGAAAGCGCGTTTGTCCGACCGCGGGTACGTCTTTTCGGGCGACGAACCGCTCAAAACGGTGATAAAACCGAAGTCTTACGGCTATACTGGCACGTCGCTTGCGGATATACTGCGAAAAAACGGTATCGAATGCGAATTCGCCGATCCCGATCATCTCGTGATGATGATACCTGCCGGCGTTGACGGATCGGATCTGTCGCGCCTCGAAAACGTCCTTTCGGCGGTACCTATAAAAAAGGAAATAAAAAAAGCGCCGCCGGAGCTTGACGCGCCGAAGCGGATACTTGGTATAAGAGACGCGGCGCTTGCGCCGTCGACCGATCTGCCGGTCAGGGAATGTATCGGCAAGATCGCCTCGGGCGTATCGGTCGGCTGCCCGCCAGCGGTCCCGGTCGTCGTCGGCGGAGAGCTCATAGACGAAAGCGCCGTCGACGTGATGAAATACTACGGTATAAAGACCTGCCGGGTCTTAAAGAACACGCCCGGATTCAACAGCCTCGGATAAGAGGCGGAACGGAGATAGTATATGAAAAAATTTAAGGTATTTCTGAGCTTTTTGCTCACGATCACCATGACCGTGAGCTTTTTGCCGTCGGTACAGGCAGCCGCCGCGGAAGAGGTCCCGGTACGTACCGTGATGATGTACTGCTGCGGCTCTAACCTTGAAAGCGACTCGGCGTTCGCATCCGAGAACCTGAAGCAGGCTATGCTCTCCGACTATAACGAGAACCTGAATTTCATAGTTATCACGGGCGGCTCGAAAAAATGGTGCCTTGAAAACGAATATCTGACCGGAGCGTCGGCGGTAAGCGCCGTTTACAACCAGGTCTGGGAGCTTACGGGCAAGGGCGAAAACGAATCGCACGGCAAGATGAAGCTGCTCAAGAATCGCGGCCTGCCCGGATGTTCGAGATATTATATGTCTGATCCGGAGCTTTTGACCGCGTTTATAGATTTCTGTTATGAAAATTATCCTGCCGACGTTTACGATCTCATATTCTGGGATCACGGCGCAGGTCCGGTCTACGGTCACAGCTTCGACGACAATTCTTACGATTATATGACTCTTCCGGATACCGTCGGCGCGTTTGCCGCCAGCAAGTTTTATAAAAACGGCAACAGATTCGATTTTATCGATTTCGACCTGTGCCTTATGAGCAACACGGAGATCATTGCGGCGATAAGCGAATTTACGGACGTGATGATCGCCTCGCCCGAAGAAGAACCGGGCGCCGGGCAGTATTATACCGGCTGGCTGAACGCGGTAAAAGAAGATCCGCATATAGACGCCTACGATATCGGAATGAAGATCGTCGACGATTTCATCGGCAAATATTCGCTCGAGCGCGACGGATATCCGACGATACTGAGCGTTGTCAACGTAAAGAATTTCAAGCAGCGCGTGCTTCCTTATATCAGCGCGATAAGTGAACTGCTCGTCGAGCAGGCGCTTACGCCTGACGAAGACTGCGATCTGCTTTCCGTTTACGACGAGATATATTCGATGCGCTCCGTTACCGAATACGGTTCAAGCGACTACGATCTTTTTGATATCGG
>CACYEW010000148.1 GCA_902773455.1 uncultured Ruminococcus sp. | reverse complement strand
TTTATATGACGAAAACGCGGAAGAGCTTTACCGTACGACGCTCGATATCGTTGAAAAGAAAGAAGCGGTCTTTATAAAAGATCTTGCAATCGACGGCTCCGATCTTATAAAACTCGGGTGCAGACCGGGACCGGATACGGGGAAGGTGCTCGGACTTCTGCTCGACGCGGTGACGGAAAGCAAAGTCAGAAACGAAAAAAAAGAGCTGACGGCGCTTGCATCGTCAATAATTAAGAAAAAAATACCTTAAAAACAGAAAAAAATATTTATTTTTTTATTATTTCGTATTGCTTTTTTAAAAGTTTTGTGATACAATAGAGCCGCATATCAGATCACGGACGGTATTTTCCGAAGATCAGGTTTGAATTTACAATAATACGATACAGCTTTTGGAGGAATAATAATGGATATCGTACTTGCAGTATTACTCATTTTACTTGCTATAGCGCTTATAGTTTTCGTTCTTTTCCAGACCGGCGGCAGATCGAACAAGCTCTCGCAGTCCATATCGGGAGGCAGCCCCGAAAACTATACCGGCAAAAACAAACAGCGTGCGAAAGATAAGAAATACGCCCGGATCACAACGGTCATTGCGATAGTGTTCGCAGTCCTCGTGATCGTTTTCGCCGTAGTCACAAATCACAAATACAATAATTCCGGCTCCGGCGATGAAAGCACGGCGGCACAGACTACCGCTCATACGCATGAAGAAGCGACCGACGCGGTAACGGATGCCGCAACGGAAGCTGCGACAGAGGCCGCAACGGAAGCTGCGACAGAGGCCGCAACAGAAGCAGCCGCCGAATAATTTTGGTATTGTGTAAGCCGCCGTTATGATACGGCGGCTTTTGCAATGAAAGGAAAGTATGAAAAAAAGATCCGCTGATAAGAGGATGCTGAAAAAGGTCGGCAAGAAAAATAAAACCAAAGCCGCCGCAAAAAAGAGATCTGCTGTTTACTCCGGCGTTTTTTCATCGTCGAGATCGGGTTACGGCTTTGTCATACCGGACGAAAAATATAACGACAGGTTCAAAGACGACGTTTTCATACCCGCAAAATACGTTTATGACGCGGTAAACGGCGATAAGGTAGCTTTCGTGATGACCGGTCACGGAGACGAAGCGAGGATCGCTCACGTTATATCCCGCTCGGTCATATCGTTTACCGGCACGTACAGAGCCGTAACGAGATTCGAAGGCGGCAAAAGAAAGAACAAGCATATCGTTACCGCGGACGATACGAGGCTCTGCTTTGACACGTATCTGTCGGAAAAGAACGTATCCGGAGCAAAAAGCGGCGACAAGGTGCTGTGCGAGATACTCTCCTACCCGAACGTTACCGAAGAAAAGCCCGCGTGGGGAAAGATCGTTGAGGTCTACGGCGATTCGGAAGAGCTTGTTTCAAATGAAAAATCTCTGCTTGCCTCGCATCACGTAAGGGTCGGGTTTTCGCCGCAGATACTTGACGAGGCGGAAAAGGTTTCTCATAATCCGGTGGTGAAGCGCGGCAGAAAAGATCTTACCGGTATGACGGTATTCACGATAGACGGCGAATACGCAAAGGACCTTGACGACGCGATATCGTTCGATACCGAAGGAGAATACAGTATACTCGGCGTCCATATCGCCGACGTCTCGTCATACGTCACCGAAGGCTCGCTTTGCGACAAGGAAGCTTTTTTGAGAGGAACAAGCATATATTACGCCGATAAAGTCATACCCATGCTTCCGGCGGCGCTCTCAAACGGTGCTTGTTCTTTGAACGCAAACGTCAACAGACGGGCTGTTTCCGTGTTTATGAAAATAGACCGCGAAGGAGTTATCGTATCGAAAGAAATCTGCGAAAGCGTTATAAGATCAAAGGTCAGAGGAGTTTATTCCGAAATAAACGACGTAATAGATAAAAAAGAAAACAGCGTTTATTATGAAAAATACGCCTGCGTTCTCGGCGACGGCAGGCTCGACGTGATGATCGGCTTGTATAACGCGCTGTACGAAAAATCGAAAAGAAGAGGGGCGCTTGAGCTTGAAACGCCCGAGCCGGTATTTCTGATCGAAGACGGAGTCACAAAAGACGTGATACAGGCGGAGAGAGGCTTATCGGAGCGTATCATAGAACAGTTTATGATCGCCGCGAACAAAGCCGTCGCTGCCGCTCTGAGAGAATCCGATCTGCCCTGTATATACAGAACGCACGACGCACCTGATGAAGAGAAGATCAAAAAGCTTAAGATTTTCGCTCATAACGCGGGGCTTGATACTACGGCGCTGAACGGTAAAAAAGTTAAGCCGTCCGATCTTTCGGCGCTTTTATCGAAAGCGAAGGAAAAGGACTGTGAAGAGGCGTTTTCGTATCTGATACTCCGCAGTATGATGAAGGCGAAATACGAAAGCGCCCCCTCGCCGCACTACGGGATCGGAGCGGAGAACTACTGCCATTTCACCTCGCCGATAAGGCGATATCCGGATCTGTTCGTGCACAGATCTCTGAAATCTCTGCTCATCAAAAACGGATCGAACAAAAGAAAAAACGAACTTGTAATATCGGCAAACGTCAGCGCGAAAAGATCTAACGAATGCGAGCAGGCATCTCTTGAACTCGAACGCGATATGGAGGATCTGTACCGCGCCGACTATATGAGAGCTCATATTGACGAAGAATTCACCGGTACGGTTTCATCCGTATTGCCGGGCGGCGTTTTCGTCAGACTCGAAAACACCTGCGAAGGATTTATCACTTTCGAACGAAGATTCAATTATAAATACGACGAAGAACGTCAGACAATAGTCTTCGCCGGTAAAGCTTATTCCGTCGGAATGAAAATAAGAATAAGAGTCGTATCGTGCGATATTTGCAAAAGACGCGTGGATTTTGAGGAAGTGAGACGGTGATTTTGATCATATC
>CACYEW010000147.1 GCA_902773455.1 uncultured Ruminococcus sp. | reverse complement strand
CAACGGTCAGCTTTACTCTCGCGCCGCGTATAAACGCCGCCGGCAGGCTCGGAGACGCTTCGAGAGCCGTTGAAATGTTTTTGACGGACGACGAGGCCGTCGCCTCTGAAATAGCGCGCGAGCTTTGCGAGAAGAACCGTGAACGTCAGGCTGAGGAAAACGCGATCTCGTCAGAGGCAGAAAAACTCATTTCCGAACGGGTTGATTTTTCTTCGGATAAAATAATCATACTCGAAAGCGAAACATGGCATCACGGCGTGATCGGAATAGTTTCGTCGAGAATAACGGAAAAATATCATCTGCCGAGCATTCTTATATCGTTTGAAGGCGATAAGGACGTCGGTAAAGGCTCCGGAAGAAGTATAGAATGCTTCAATCTCAATAACGCTTTATCGTTATGCGGCGATCTTCTCGTAAAATTCGGCGGCCACGCTTATGCCGCGGGACTTACGGTCGAGCGTGAAAAACTGCCTCTTTTCAAAGATAAAATGTACAAGCTTGCAAAAGAAACGATCTCGGATGATGACGCCGAACCGAAGGTATACGCCGATCTTCAGCTTTATCCCGAAGATCTCACTCTTGAGCTGTTAAACGAGCTTTCACAGCTCGAGCCGTTCGGAGCGTCAAATCCCGTTCCGCTTTTCATGCTTTGCGGTCTTGTTATCAAGGATATCGTTCCCGTCTCAAACGGAAAACATCTGCGTATAACGTTTTCTTACGAGGATAAAACGATCTCGGCGATGTATTTCGGTAAAAGCGAAGCTGACTTTCAGTTTATGATAAACGATAAGGTCGATATTCTGTTCAACGCGGCTGAAAACGAGTTCAAATCGCTCGTATCGTTTCAGGTCGTTATCCGCGACGTAAGGTTTTCAAGCGACGCCGTCTCCGAGCATGACGCCGAACAAAACGTATACGAATATATAAAAGACGACGTGATACTTCCGCAGACGGAACATATACCGTGCAGAGAAGAATGCGCGACTGTGTTCCGTACGCTGAGAAACAAATGCGCGGAAAGCGGAGAGGCGCTTTTCAATCTCAAAAAACTCGCGGCTTTTGAATTCAGAAAAATGAATTACATAAAACTGCGTCTGATACTTGATATATTCGAAGAACTGTCGTTTATAAGACAGCATACGGACGACGGCATAATATTCAAGATCGTAATGAACAAAAACTGTGAAAAGAAAGAACTGTCGTGTTCAGATCTGTTCAATAAACTGAACAATAAGCAATAGATCCTCAAATTTTCCGGAGTCCTTATCGGAACTCCCGACGAACAGGCATATCTCAAAACGGGGCTGAAAACAATGGGTAAAGATAGAATAAACATTCCGTCAAACGAAGACGTGTCCGGGTATCCGGCAGATATAAGAAAACTTATCAAGCTTCTTTTGCTTACCGGCAAGCATTACGATCTTGATAAGATAATACGCGCCTACGAGTACGCGGCGTCTTTGCACGAAGGGCAGTTTCGTCTGAGCGGCGAAAAATATATAATGCATCCGATCGCCGTGGCGGAGATCGTGGCAGAGCTTGAGCTCGATACCGATTCCATCGTCGCGTCTCTTTTGCACGATACGGTTGAAGACTGTTCCGACAAGACCGACCTGCCTACTATAAAAAAGAAATTCGGTCCCGACGTTGCCGAACTCGTGGACGGACTTACAAAGCTTTCTGCGTTTCAGTTTGAAGATAAGGAAGAAGCTCATCTTGAAAATCTTCGGAAAATGTTTCTCGCAATGTCCAAGGACGTGCGCGTGACGTTTATAAAGCTCTGCGACAGACTTCATAATATGCGCACTCTGAACGCCAAGCCGGAAGAGAAGCGCCGTATAATCGCGCTTGAAACGATGTACGTTTACGCCCCTCTCGCTCACCGCCTCGGTATGCAGAAGATCAAACAGGAGCTTGAAAAGCTCTCTCTGCAGTATCTCGACCATATCGGATATGAGGAAGTCGAGCAGCATATAAAGGACAAATACGGGCAGAACAGAAACTTTCTCGAACGCACGAAAGATCAGATAAGAAGAAAGCTCGAAGACAACGGAATGAAATTCACCCTTGAGGGCAGAGTCAAATCCGTTTTCAGCATCTATAACAAGATGTACCGGAATAATAAGAGCTTTGACGAAATATATGACTTTTACGCGATCCGCGTCATAGTTGAAACCGAGCTTGACTGCTATACGGCGCTCGGATTCATACACGAAATGTATAAATCCATGCCCGGAAGATTCAAGGATTACATTTCAACTCCGAAGCCGAACAATTACAGATCGCTTCATACGACCGTAATAGGAAACGACGGTATTCCGTTCGAGGTGCAGATCAGAACGTACGAGATGCATCAGGTGGCTGAATACGGTCTTGCCGCCAACTGGAAGTACAAGACCGGAGCTACCGCGAATTCCGAAATAGATCAGAGACTCAAATGGATCTCCGAAATGATAGAGTCGGAAAACGATACGCGCGATCCGGATGAATTTGTAAGCGCTCTTAAGATTGACATTCTTCAGGAGGAGGTTTTTGCTTTCACTCCGAGAGGCGAGGTCAAATCTCTGCCGCAGGGATCCACCGTTATAGATTTCGCATACGCCATACACTCCGAAGTCGGAAACAAAATGACCGGCGCGAAGGTCAACGGAATGATCGTTCCGATAGATCACGTACTCGAAAGCGGCGAGATAGTCGAAATATTAACGACCTCGTCTTCAAAGGGTCCGAGCCGCGACTGGCTCAAGATCGTGAAAACGAGCATGGCGAAGAACAAGATCCGTCAATGGTTCAAAAAAGAGCAAAGGGCGGAGAATATCGCCGTCGGAAAAGCCGAAGTCGACCGGGAACTGAAAAAATACGGAGCGCCTTATACAGATGCGCAGCGCAACGAGATCGTTGCGAACGTTGCGAAACGCCTCGGGATCTCAGACGTTGACGACGCCTATAATACGATAGGCTACGGCGGCATCACGGTCGCAAAGCTTGCGGCTAAGCTGAGTGGTGAATTCGAGCGGGTAGTCAAGCCGGAAACGGTTCAGAAAACCGTATCCGTTGACGAGATAACTGAACAGAACAAACAGAAGCATAAGAAAAACGACAGCGGCGTTATCATCGACGGCATCACCGGATGCCAGGTCAAGTTTTCGAAATGCTGCAATCCGATCCCCGGCGATATTATCATAGGCTTCGTTACAAAAGGCTTCGGAGTATCGATACACAGAGCCGACTGTCCTAACGTTATTTCTATGCAAAAGGACGAAGAGCTGAGATCAAGGCTCGTATCGGCTGAATGGGATAATTCCGATTCTTTCAAATCAAACGGATTTGAAACTCAGCTGCAGCTCGTATGCAAGCTTTCCGCTACGGTCGTTGCCGACGTTGCTTCCGCTATCGCGGATCTTCACGTAAATCTGCTGAGTCTCAATATGCAGAAACGCTCCCCGTTTGAATGTATCATATATATAACCGTCGCGTGCAGAAATACCGGTCATCTCGAAACTATAATATCGAGGCTCAGATCCATTCGTGACGTTGAAGACGTATTAAGGAGCTGAAAATATGAGAGCTGTAATTCAAAGAGTATCACACGCCTGCGTCGCGGTCGACGGGAATACAGTCGGAAGCTGCGGAAAAGGTTATCTTATCCTTTTGTGCGTAATGGAAAACGACACCGAAGACGAAATGCGTTTTTTAGCGTCCAAAATCGCAAAACTTCGCATTTTTGAAGATGAAAACGGGAAAATAAACAGATCCGTTACGGACGTCGGGGGAGAAATACTGCTCGTTTCTCAGTTCACGCTCGCCGCAAACTGCTCTCACGGGAACAGACCGGATTTTCTTTCGGCGGCAAAACCCGAAAAAGCTACGGAGCTGTTTGATAAATTCAAAGCCGAATTGTCGACTTTCGTGCCGCATATCGAGACCGGAGTATTCGGAGCGCATATGGACGTTACTTTGGAAAACGACGGGCCGTTCACGGTCATACTCGATACCGACGAAATAATGAAAAAGGTGAAAAAATGAAGCTTATAACAGAAGGCGATATCAACGCTTACTATCTGCAAACGCTTTGTATGCTGTTTTTTCCCCGCGCGAAATTCTCAAAGTCGGAAAAAATTACGGCGGATACGCCAGTCGTAATAGTCAAGGTATCGTCAGACGATAACACGGCGTACGCCGAAGCTTCCGTAACTGTGGGGAACAGGACCGTGATCAAATACCATTCGGAGGATTTTTCCGAAAGCGAACCGCGTCAGAACACGAAAAGCACGGCAGCAAGCAAAGCTTTTTTCCGCGCCGCTTCCGAATTCTGCGGATACACTCCGCCGTGGGGCATACTTACCGGAGTAAGACCGACAAAGCTTGCTTTCGAAAAGATCGCGGCGGGTATGACAAAAGAACAGACGGTAAAGTCTTTACGTTCCGAATATCTGCTTTTCCCGAGAAAAGCGATACTTGCGACCGATATCGCGCGTTACGAATCGAAAATAATAAAGAAATATACCGATAACGACTGTTCGCTTTACATTTCCATTCCGTTCTGTCCCACGCGCTGCGCTTACTGTTCTTTCATAAGTTACGCCACGAAAAAACTGCTTTCGATGATACCGGATTATCTTGAAGCGCTGAAAAAGGAGCTGTTCTTCATATCAGGCCTCATTAAATCTCTCGGTATGAAGCTTACGACCGTTTATATAGGCGGAGGCACGCCGACAACGCCGGACGAACCTCTTTTTGAAGATCTTTTATCTTATATCGATTCCGTATTCGACACGGCGTCTTTAGCCGAATACACGGTCGAAGCGGGAAGAGCCGATACGATAACGGAAGCAAAGCTGAAAAGCTGCCGCGATCATAACGTTACGAGGATCTCTGTCAATCCGCAGTCGCTTTGCGACGAGGTGCTTAAAAACGTTTCGAGAATGCACTCCACGGACGATTTTTTCAGGGCGTACGAGCTCGCCGTCAATTCCGGAATACGTCATATCAATACCGACCTCATAATCGGTCTGCCGGGAGATAACTTCGATATTTATTCGAAAACGATAGAAAAAATAATCGAGCTTTCGCCCGACAATATAACGGCACATACTCTTGCCGCGAAAAAAAGCTCTGAATTCACGTCGAATAACGACGTATCGGCATACTCGAACGATTACGCCGACGTATCAAAATGCGTTGATTACACGCAGATCATAACAAAGAGCGCGGGATACATTCCTTATTATATGTACCGGCAGAAAAATTCCGCCGCAAATCTCGAAAACGTGGGCTTCTGCAAAAAAGGGACAGAGGGTATCTACAATATCCTTATGATGGAAGAAGTTCATACTATATTCGCGGCAGGCGCCGGAGCGGTAACAAAGCTCACCGCGGATAAAGGAAAACGCATCGAACGTGTTTTCAATCCCAAATATCCGTTCGAATATCTCAGAGCGGACAGAGAAGAGGAGTACAAAAAGCTTTTAAGCGCAACAGATCGGTTTTACGGTCTGTAAAGCAGTATCTGACCGATATTCTAACGTGCGGTCGTCCCGAATATATTTATTCGGGGTGATCGTATGAACAGAAACGCAAAAAACAGAATCATATCCGGCGCGTTCGTACTGCTTGCCGCGGGCGCCGCCGTTAAGATACTCGGTCTTGTATTCAAAATACCTTTGCAGTATATGATAGGCGATACGGGAATGGGTTATTTCAACGTCGCTTACAATATATACGCGTGGTTCTATATTATTTCAACGGCAGGCTTGCCGGTATCCGTTTCGATAAGCGTTGCCAAAGCTTCGGCAAACTCGGATCACGTAAAATGCAAAGCGATCTTCAGATACGCGGCGATCATTTTTTCATCGTTCGGGCTTTTGTGTTCCGCTCTTATGATGATTTTCAGCGCGCCGCTTGCCGTCGCTTCGTCCGTGACGGGTTCAAAGCTGTGTATTGCCGCCGTCGCTCCTTCCGTTTTTTTCGGATGTATCTCGTCGTCTGTTCGTGGATATTATCAGGGAAAGGGCATAATGTGGCCGACCGCCGTATCCCAGGTCGCCGAAGCCGCGGGTAAGATATGCTTCGGTCTTATATTTGCGTCAGCGTCGTCAAATCTTCAGCCGAATATAACGGCTGCGTATACGATCACGGGCGTGACGTGCGGATCGGCTTTATCAGCCGCGATATGTGTTATTATCAAAATATTCTATAAAAGAACAAAAACGAAAAAGACTTATCTAAGCGCCGCGTATCGAAAAAACGTGATCAAAGAACTGCTGAAAACCGCGCTGCCCGTTACCGTATCTTCCTCGGTAATGAATCTCACGGGACTGACCGACGTTTTTGCGGCGCCCTCGCGTCTTATGAAGATCGGGTATACGGAGCTTCAATCTACGGAAATATTCGGTAATTATACGACTTTGGCCGTTCCCATGATGAATTTACCGATGATATTCGTTTATCCCGTAACAAGCGCGGTCCTGCCCGTCATTTCGGCGCTGTATTCAAAAGACGAAAAAGAAAGAGTTAAAAACGTTACGGGAATGCTTTACAAAAACGTCCTCGCTCTTTCACTCCCGTGCGCTGTCGGGATGTCTGTCTTGGCTGCGCCGATATTATCTCTTATATTTCCGGTGAACTCGGCGCTGCTTGCCTCGCCGATGCTTACCGTATTAGCGCCGGCTTCCGCATTTTGCGCGATGCTTGCCGCGACCGATACGGTGCTTTCAGCAAAAGGCAAAGCGCATTTTACCATCATTTCAATGCTTGCCGGATCAGCGGTAAAATTCGTTTCAACGTCTTTACTCATAACCGTCATCGGACGTATAGCGATACCGACAGGCACTTGTCTGTGCTATATGACTGCGGTGCTTTTGAATTTGATATTTTTGTGCGAAAAGAATTCGTTTCTCGGATTAAAACCGATAGTAAAGCTTTCACTTTCATGCGCTTTATGCGGCGTTACGGCGTATTACGTATACGAATTGCTTCACATTGAATTCAATAACGCTTTATCCTGCGCGGTTTCCGTTCCGGTCGCCGCGGCGGTATATTTCGCGGCTTTGTATCTTACGGGATTTATTGACAAAAAAACAATAGATAATATAATAGGAAAAATAAAAAAGAAGGAATTACATCATGATAGAATTTGAAAGAAAAGATAAATACGATTTCAACGATTTGAGAAAACTGATGAAATTGCTCCGATCTCCCGAAGGCTGCCCGTGGGACAGAGAACAGACTCACAAATCCATAAGGAACGATTTTATAGAAGAAACTTATGAAGTGATCGAAGGCATCGACAAGAACGATCCCGTCATACTTCGCGAAGAACTCGGCGACGTACTGCTTCAGGTCGTGTTCCATTCCGATATCTGCGAGAGCGAAAACGGATTCGATATAGAAGACGTCATAACGGATCTTTGCAATAAACTGCTTATACGTCATCCGCACGTTTTTTCCGCAGATCCGAGATATACGGGCGTTTCTGATTCCGATCAGGTGCTCGACAACTGGAACGCGATAAAGATGCAGACGAAAGGTCAATCGTCGCTTTATGACGAGCTTGAAAGCGTCAGCAAAGCCTTGCCGTCGCTTTACAGAGCCGAAAAACTGGCAAAAAAACTCCGTAAAAACGGTAAACCGCAGAATTGCGAACCCGAAACACTGAATGATCTGCTGAACGAATACGCTTCGGACAAAGATCCGGAAGCTTTCGGAAGATTGCTTTTCGCGCTGTGCGCTTCCGCCGATAAAGAAAAATTCAACGCCGAAGAAGCGCTTTATAAAGAAAACGAGAGGAAAATAAATGAGAATAGATAAATTTCTTAAAGTATCGCGTATAATCAAGCGCAGGACCGTTGCAAACGAAGCTTGCGACGACGAACACGTATTCGTAAACGGAAGACGCGTAAAAGCTTCGTACGACGTTAAGGAAGGCGACGAAGTGGAAATAGCCTACGGAGGCGAAAGAAAACTGAAATTCATCGTAAAAGCGGTAAACGAGCATTCCTCAAAAGCCGACGCTTCGACGATGTATGAAATAATCGAGTAATATTCAACGCCCGTTTCTCATAATATTAACAGTACGGAGGTGCTGAAAATGAACGAAACGAGCGATATATCAATAAATTCACGTAAATGCATTACCGTTACCGGCGTCGACGGAATAATCAGCTTCAGCGAAACGGAAGCCGTATTTTCCACTTCGCTCGGTTATCTTGCCGTGACCGGGAACGATTTTATAATCGACGGATACGATAAAGATAACGGCACGGTAAAAGTAACCGGAACGGTTTCCGCGGCGTTTTATCCGGGCGGAAAAAAGGACAAACAAAGCATTTTCAAAAAGCTGTTTGGTTGATACGGTAATGTTTTTATCTCCGGCGGAGCAGGGAATTCTCGTTTTATATTCTCTTTGCATAGGAATAATTACGGGATTTATATTTGAGATATTCAGATTTACCGCGGCTGTACTGTTATGTATATCGGCAAACTCAAAAAAGAAAAGCTCTGTATATTCCGTTTTCAGATTTATACTTGACGTCCTTTTCTCACTGATTTATACAGTTATCGCGGTAATATTCATATACGGAGCCAATAACGGCTCGGTGAGATATTTTATACTTTTGTTTGCGGTTCTGGGCTTCGTTTTATATCTTGTGACCGCGGGAAAGCTGATCAGTCATATTGAAAACAAACTTTCGCGTTTTCTTTATGCGGCGGCGGTGTATTCGTTTCATAAGATCGTATCTTTGCTCGAACCGGCAAAAGCAGCGATCACGGGTTTGAAGATCAAAAAATACGTACGTAAACGCATTTCGGAAAATATAAGAAATAAGAGGAAATAATGAAATCTGAGAAAAGTATCATAGTAAAAGTTGCAATAACCGTAGTTTCCGTCGCATTGCTCGTATTCGCAATTATGAGAGTTATACAGTATAACTCTCTCGTTACGAAACGAGACGCTCTCAAAGCTCAGGTCGAAAAAGAAAAAATTCAGCTTGAAAAGCTCGTCGACGAGGCAAACTGCGATTTTGATGAAGAATACATCAAAAAAATCGCCAGAGATGAACTCGGATACCGTATGCCGGATGAGATCATTTATTATAATGATCTTATCAAATAATTAACATTATATTACTATTTGTTAATATTTTATTATTTTTCAATTTAAATAATGAAAGCGTGAACGAACGTATTGCCGGTTTTGTACGACGTGTAACACGACGCGGCACAGGCGATCCTGCCGTCGCATATACGGTATACGTCAATAAAACGTCATCGTTCAAGAAATGCAATCCGCAGTAAAAAACGCGGAGACTTCGGGTATAGTATATACGTCAGCTGAATTGACAGCGGGCGCAGCCGTAAAGCCTTTCACGGATTTTCCGAAGACGTCGCCATTCATGCTGAATGCTGATTTTATAAAAAAGTATTAAAAGAAT
>CACYEW010000146.1 GCA_902773455.1 uncultured Ruminococcus sp. | reverse complement strand
CCCGCAGGGCAATTCATGTGCAGAAAGCACAATTCATGCCGTCAGGCAATTCACGAGCCGTCAGGCGCAATTCATTGTCGAGACAGTCGAACGACTGTCTCGACATGACCTGTTCGCGGGAACATATTGAACGGGTACGCAGTGCCGAACGTATAATCATCCGAGAGCTTTTTTACGTCGCGTGCGAGAGTGTCGGGGTTGCACGAAATATAAAGCAGTTTTTTCGGCTTCAATTCAGATATCGCAATGATAACGTCGTCTGACAGACCTTTTCTCGGCGGATCGACTATCACCGCGTCGGGAGTCTTTACGATATTCTTAACGATCGAGCTGTCGCCGCAGTAAAATTCCGCGTTGTTTACATGGTTTATCTTTGCGTTATATTCAGCATTTTCAACCGCTTCGGGCACGATCTCGATTCCGATAAGTCTTTTCGCCTGATCAGCAACGCAAAGGCCTACAGTACCGACTCCGCAGTAAAGATCCACCGCCGTTTCGCCGGGTTTTATATCGAGCAATTCTTTCGCTTTCATGTAAAGCGCTTCGCAGCAATCGTGATTTACCTGATAAAACGAGGCCGGGGCAACGGCGAACCGTTTGCCGCACAGTTCGTCGTAAACGAGCGGATCGCCGTAAACCGTTATATACTTGTCGCCGGCGATTACGTTTGTATTTTCAGTATTCACGTTCAGCACGATACCGGTGATCCGATCGAATTCCGACGTGATCCTGTTTATAAAATCGTCCTTGTGAGGAAGCCTGTTTCCGTTCAGCACGAGGGTCAATACCGTATTTTCGCCGGATCTCAGATAAATATGGCGCAAAAGCCCTTTGCCCGTAATTTCGTTATAAGCGGTGATCCCGAATTCATTTGCCAGATCGCATACGTATTTAGCGATATCGGAAAACTTGTCGGGATTTATGGAGCATTTTTCAAACGATACGGCGTCGTGCGTTCTTTTTGCAAAAAAGCCGAATTCGACTTTTCCGTTCCTTTCACAAACGGGAAACTGCGCTTTGTTCCTGTATCCGCGCGTGCCGCCCGCGGCCGCGGTATTTTCGACGAAAATATCCACGCCGGCTTTTCGAAACGCCGATTCCACGAAACCGCGTTTGAGCAAAAGCTCATATTCATAAGAAACGTTTTGAAAGACGCACCCTCCGCACCGTTTTACGCAGCATTCGGGGTTCGATCTGTATTTCGACGGCTCGATCATTTTTACTATCGCGGCAACGCAATACGATCTTGCTGTTTTGATTATTTTAATCTTGCAAACGTCTTCCGTAACCGCGCCGATAACGAAAACGACCGTTTCACAAACGCGGCATACGCCCGCACCCTCGTTTGTCATACCGGTTATTTCTACGGTAAAAACGCATCCTTTTTCAATAAACATCGCAAAAAAACAATACCCCATATTATTTTATAAAATTATATCATAACAATAAAAAAAATACAAGAGAGATTATAAAAAATATTGATTTTATTTTTCTTTTGTGGTAAAATGATAACAGAATCAAAGAAAGGATCGGCGAATATGAAATTCAACCGTATTACAGTTTTAATTTCTATGTTTCTTTCCGTTTTGCTTTTATTCGGTTCATGCGTTACGGAAGCGCCGTCGGTAACGACCGATAAGGCGACGGCGCCCGTCGGGACCGAGGCGCAGACAGAAGCGCAGACCGAAGCTCACGTCATAACGACCGAGGCGGAAACGGAAGGCGAAACGGTATTCAATCAGGGCAAAGTCGTATATGAAAAGAAAGTCGTCGGCGTTGACAATATACCTTTTCCGGATGATCTGATCGGCAAACCCGTATCGGCTTCGGATAAAGGCGTATTCACGTTGTTCGATTCCGATTTTTCCGACGGCGATATCACCTGCGGCGGTACCGCAGTACCGCGCAGCGGCGGAGGCGGCCCGGTCGGTATACACGACGGCGTATTATATATTCCGTATTCGGAAAACGAAGCCAATCACATTTCCGGCGGTTGGACTACGTGGGCTCCGTCGGCTGACGCTTCGACCGCAAAATACAAGCAGGTCGTACTTTCCGCTTCGCTTACCGAGTATTCAAGCAACCCAGCTCCGTGGATAGCGGGATTCATAGGCTGTTACGTAAGCAACTACACGTTTACGATACCCGATAACCCGGGCGACGGCGTATGGTTTTCGCTCAACAGCGCTGCGAAAGCTTTGACGGTCTATGCAGGCGACAGATCGACCTGGAACTGGCCGGCGGGCAACGTATCGGTCCCCGTACCGGAGGATCTTATATCCAGTCCGACGGCTCTCGACGTAGTATGTACATCGGGAAAAGAAATATATATTTATCTTAAAAATTCGCTCGTGACGAAAATAGTATGTAAAGACGGCAAGGTGACCGTAACCGACGGAAACGGCGGCAGTGTATACGAGGGCGCTCTCGACATGGCGTCCGTCTCCGGCAGTCATTTCACCGTATTCGGTCACGGCGGGGGAGGATTCGGTATCGACGATATGAAAGTATACGGATGTTCTGAGGGCAAAGGCGGAGAAACGGTAGAGATCACCGCGACTCCGGTCGGAAACAACAAACTCGGCTGCGATATAACGGACCGCAGCGACGTTGTCGGTATTTGCTATACGATGTGGTTCAACGCGATACTCGGCGACGGAGACGAACCGGTCGAAAGCTGGCATAACGTGCCGGAATACACGGAAAAATACGGCTTCAGCACGCAGTACGGGTTCGGTACGAAGGACGAGAGGCATAACGCCCTTACCGCTTTCCATTACTGGTCAAAGCCGGCGCAGGGATATTACAGAAGCAGCGACAAGCAGGCGATACGAAACAATATGACGCTTCTTTATAACGCGGGCGTTGATTTCATAATCCTCGATTATACTTACGCAACGTCCCCCGGCTACGACGTTGGTACTTCTCCGTGGGCTTCTTACATAGAAAAGCCTTCGCACGCTCTGCTCGACACCATTATGGAAATGAGAGCGGAAGGGCTCGGTACGCCTTACGTCGTGTTCTGGATGGGATCCGAGAATATGTTCGATCAGATCTACGATCAGTTCTACGGCGTTGAAAAATGGCAGGACTGCTTCGTTTACTGGGACGGCAAGCCTTTCATAATGAACTGGGAAAAGACAAAAACGCTGAAAAACTACGATAAATTCACGATAAGGAGCATGTACGGTCTGCAGGGTAAGGCGAAGACCGGTCAATGGTCTTACCTTGAGATATCAAACGACAAAACCGTCTCGTACGACTCCGCAAAGAATCCCGAACATGTTTCCGTCGCTGTCGCAACGCAGGAAACGTATATGTCATTACCCACGGCGCACGGAAGAGACGGAGGGCGCTTCTGGAACAAACAGTGGCAGACGGCGTTCAAAGTGCGTCCTAAGATCGTCACCGTAACGTGGTGGAACGAATGGTGCGCTCAGTTGTATTACGTCGATAACGTGGGATTCATATTTACCGACAACTTTAATCAGGAATACAGCAGAGATATAGAACCTATGGAGGGCGGTCACGGCGATCTGTATTACAGATGGCTGTGTCAGTATATTTCCGATTACAGAGCCGGAAAGCCCTGTCCCGATCTTACAGAAAAATAAACGCGAAAAAAGGGCGGTCACCGCCCTTTTTTTATCGCTTTTTATCAACCGTATATCCTTGACGAAAGCTCTTGTCTTACCTGTTCGATGCTTTCCATGATCAAAACGGCTATTTGTTTGCCCGTTTCTTTTACCGTGACGATCGCCTTTTCGACTTTTGTCGTTATATCCTGCGGTTGTATGTCGGAAGCGCTGTTGACCGTCGGCATCAGTTTGAACACGAGACTTATTATGTCGAGCGCGTTCATATTCGATTTCAGCAGAGTTCTGACTATATTCCGTAAACCCGAGATATCCGAACTGTTCTGAAGCTTTTTCATCATCTCTTCGGACGAACGTTCGATACTGCGCGTCATCTCTTCAGTTTCGTTGATCTGTTCGTTCTTAACGGCTTTTACAAGATCTATAAACTGTTTGCCGTTGAGATGATTTTCACCCGCGGTATATGAATAAGTACCCTTGAAATGATCGACCGCCGCCTGATCGAGCGTAACGTCGATGCCGCCGAGCCAATCAACCGCCTCGTCGGCGTGCGTCAGATCGATGATCAGATAATCCTGAATATCGAGACCGAACACTTCGTTCAACGTGTTGATGTAAAGGCCTATTCCGCCGTATTCGAAAGCGGCGCCGAGTCTGTTCCATTCGTGGCCTTCGATGGGAACGTAAAGGTTATTGCTCACCTTTGTAAGCATCGCCTTTTTATTCTCCGCGTTTACTGTCAGGATCAGCGAAGCGTCGAATTCTTCGCCTGACGCAAGCGCATACGGATCGCAGTACGTGATCAGAATATTGACGGAGCCGCCCGACACGTTTTCCGTCTTATAGATCGGCGTATCGCCTGCGTAACCTTTCGTAAAGTCTGTTACAACGACGCTTGCGCCGTATTCGTCGTCGCCGATCTGCGTTTTGTCGGGAGCAGGTACTGTTGAAACGTCGGCTTTATAATCGTTATTTTTCCTTTCGGCGGTTTTTACGGCGTTATCTGTTGTGATCCCTACGGCGTTTTTTACGGCTGTCGCGGCGCCTATCGCGTTTATAACGGGAGGCGCGACGGCAGATCCTACCATAGCCAGCGCAACGATTATCGCTATTATTGCATTTTTCACGGTTTACGTCCTTTCATTCAGATATATTTTTCTATGATCCTGTCCATAACTCCGCGTTTTTTCAGCATATCCTTAATGAGCGCGATCTGGCATCGCGTTCTTACGAGATTGTGCTCCGGATAATTCAGCTTGAAATATTTATCCCCGTCGATATAGTCGTCGAGAAATCTCACGGCAAGCTCTATCGTCATTACGAGCGCTCCGGTAACGAGCGTCTTCAGCTCGTTTCCGGTAGACGTGTTTTTGATCTTTCCGACGTAGCCCTCGGAAAACGCTTCGAATTTTTCAAGATCGAGCGACGTTTTTGAAATATCGGGTTCATCTTCAGCCGACGTATTCGCGGCAAATCGGACGGCGTCGCCGAAATCGTACGCCATAAGTCCCGGCATTACCGTGTCGAGATCTATAACGGCAAGAGTTTCGTTCGTATCGATATCGAATAATATGTTGTTGCCCTTCGTATCGTTATGCGTTACGCGAAGCGGAAGCTCACCGCTTTCAAGCATATTCACGAGCGCTTCGCCGATAGGTCTGACCTTGAAGAGAAAATCAACCTCTTCCCTGACGCCGTCGACTCTATTATATTCGTCTTTGAGGACTTTTTCTTCAAAAACGCGGTAACGGGCTTTCGTATTGTGAAAGTCCGGTATTATCTCGTACAGACTCGACGCGTCGTAATCGGCAAGCAGAAGCTGGAATTCGCCGAACGCTTCTCCGGCGGCTCTCAGAAGTCCGGTATCGAACGCGTCGTACGTGATCGA
The DNA here is from genome assembly GCA_902773455.1 of uncultured Ruminococcus sp. Lineage (GTDB taxonomy): Bacteria > Bacillota > Clostridia > Oscillospirales > CAG-272 > UBA1248. The sequence goes on along the minus strand of CACYEW010000146.1, from coordinate 16,594 downwards.
ATTCGGGATGAATCCGTATCCGCGCCAGAAGCCGCCTTCCTCGTCTACATAGTAGTTTTTATTCTCTTCCGTGTAAAGAAAGCTGAGTACGCCGCGTTCTCTTTTGCAATCCGGCAGCTTTGCCGCGATATGCCTCGTCACGCCTTCGATATTTGCCATGATGTGCTCCGGCTTTTTGAAGACGTACGTATTTATCTTTTGAATGATATAGCTATCGGTTCTGCCGTTGTTATCGAAATCGACTTTATAAGTTTTGTTTATGTTTCCGCTTTTCAGCAGAGTCGCTCCGATATATTTGCCGTTCAGACCGAATTTTCTGCAGATTTGTGATAATTCCATCGGATAGACCTCCGTTATTATGCAAGGAGTCCGGCTTTTCCGATCACGGATAAAAACTCCGCGACGTCTTTTTCAGCCGTTTCTCTTTGAATGTCGTATTCACGAAGCAGCGTTTCGACAAGCTCGGCTTCCGTTCTTTCGTCGGAAAGCGCTTCCCACAGTATACGGGCGGTATCGTTCAGGATTATCGGTTTATTCGGAACGCCGTCGCGGGATTCAACGGCTACGGCGTAAATCGAGCCGTTGAACTCCCTGATCATATAAGTTTCGTTAAGTTTCATCCGATCAACCCTTGTTTGCCTTTTCAAGCCATATCAGACCGTGGTCGAACGCTTCGAATAATCCCTGCTTCATCGCACTTTTCGGAGGCGTTTTATCGTTTGGATCCGTAGGCATTATCTGTATCATCACTCTGTCGGGTACGGATACGTCTCTGACTTTCTTTTCAGACATAACGGCTATGAAAAGCACGTACTTATCGCTCATGCTTCCGTAACATATACCGTTCTTCTCTCTGACGAGCGGTTTTCCTCTGTACATCAGATATTTTCCGTTTACTATCGGTTTATCGTTCATCGTTTTCTCCTTTCGTTAAGGGGGACGTCAGTTTTTCTTTTTCTTTCTGCTGTTTACTTTTTCCATAAGCGTATGTATGCGGTTGACGGGATTCAGAAGCTCGCTGATGGTCATATCGTGATTGAGCGTATCTATAAGATAAGCAACGTATTTGCAGAGATTTACCTCACAGTACCATTCTCTTGAAAGAAGCTCGGGCGTTCTGTAGATCAGATTCGTGGTAAAGATCTTGGTAAGGGCGCCTTCTTTATACGCTTTATCCATCGTCTCGAATCCGTTGCAGAAGAGACCGAAGGTAGCGAAAACGAATATACGCTTCGCGCCTTTTTCTTTGAGCTGATACGCTATGTCTATAACGGAATCACCGGACGAGATCATATCGTCGACTATGATGACGTCTTTTCCGGTAACGTCGTTTCCGAGGAACTCATGAGCTTCGATCGGGTTTCTGCCGTTTACTATTATAGTATAATTGCGGCGTTTGTAGAACATACCGAGCTCGAGCCCGAGAACGGAAGAATAGTACATGCAGCGGGACATACCGCCTTCATCCGGCGAAATCATCATCGTTTTGCCCGCGGTCAGTTCGGCGTCGGGAACGTTTCTTACGAACGCTTTTATCATCTGATACGTTACCTGAACGTTATCGAATCCGAACAGCGGTATCGAGTTGACGACGCGGGGATCGTGTGCGTCAAACGTGATTATCTCTGAAACGCCCATCGAGGAAAGCTCCTGAAGCGCAAGAGCGCAGTCGAGAGATTCTCTGGCGGATCTTCTGTGCTGTCTGCCTTCGTAAAGCATGGGCATAATGACGGTGATCCTTCTCGCTTTGCCGCCTATTGCCGCTATAATGCGCTTCAGATCGCAGTAATGATCGTCAGGCGACATGGCGGTCTGTTTGCCGTACATATTGTAATACGTTTCGGGACCGTAGTTGAAACAGTCGACTATGATATAAACGTCTTTGCCTCTCTGTGTGTCGTGGATGAGACCCTTCGCCTCACCTGTTCCGAATCTGGGGCATTCAACGTCCGATATGTAGCTGTCACGCTCGTGACCGCGCCAATCGCAGATATAATTATCGACCTGCTTGCAGAAATCGGAACAGCCGCGCATACCAATGATCTCAAGTTCACCGTGGAATAAATCTTTCATATTTTCCCGTTTCCCGACGTTTTTTATTTGACCTCGGCGCACCGTCGCATACGCTTCGGTTGCTTTGTTATTTTGTTATGGTGATCTTTTTGAGCACCTTAGACACGTTAGGATCTATGCCGCGTACGGCGGTAAGAGAATACGCGAAGAGCTGTACGCATATCGCGAACATGAACGGAGCCGCAAGCTCGCCGGCGTCCGGAGTAAGAATGCCGTACTTCTCTTCTTTGATAAGATCTTCGTTGTCGGTTATCACAAACACTTCGGCTCCGATCTCGTGGAGTTTGGCGATCATTTTGAGCGCGTCGTCGTATACGGCGCCTTTGCCGGCGACCACTATGGCGAGATCGTCTTCGCAGACCTGGGCGATCGGACCGTGATAGAAATCGCTTATCGCGGCGCCTTTCATTTTGATCGCGTTCGTTTCGAGTATTTTCAGAGCGCCTTCAAGAGCTATCGGATATTCGAGGCCTCTGCCGAGTATGAACGCGTTTTTGACGTATCTGTATCTCGTGACCTTGGCTTCGAGCGCGGCGGGAGCGTATTTCAGCAGTTCAGCCGCTCTTTGACCGACTTCGTCAAGCTGCGCTTTGAGCTCTTTCGATCCGGAGATCTCGGCGCAAAGCAGGGCGAGCAGATACATCTGCGCCGTAAAGGTCTTTGTTGCGGCGATGCTCACTTCTTCTTTTGCCGAGCAGAAAAGATGATATTCCGCCGCTTTTGCGAGAGGCGAATTCACGTCGTTCGTAACGGCGACGGTGAGGCATCCCCGATCGTTTGCCTGTTTCAGCACTCCGAGAACGTCCTCCGCTTTGCCGGACTGCGAAACGCATATCACCATACGTCTGCCGTAGTTGATCTTTGCGCCGTATTTCGTCACGACGCTCGGCGTGCCGAGCTCGCAGGGAATGCCGGCGGTTATCGCGTAGATATACTGAGCGTAAACGCAGGCGTGATCCGACGTGCCGCGAGCGGCGAAATAAACGCCTTCAAGTCCTCTCTTTTTGTATTCGTCGGCGATCGCTTTGACCGTCTTTTCGCTTTCTTTGCCTAACTTCATGAGTATTTGAGGCTGTTCGCAAATTTCGTCAAGTAATAATGACATAAGTTTTCTCCTATTCTGTAAATAAGTAATCCGGAAGGAATTCTCTGTTTATATGATCCGTTACGATCCTGTACGCTTTTTCGACCGTCACCGTCCGGTCGGTTTTATTGCAGTGATGCTTCTTTGCGATATCTTCCGTAAGATCGCAGAGTTTTATGAGATGTATATCCTTGTATCCCGGCTCCATCACGTTGAATATCGGCGTGCACGACGCGTTTTCTATATGAACTCCGCTGTCGCTCTGCACGATCTCGAAATCCGCGGTGATACCGACCATATTGTTAAGCTTATCCTGCGCGTTAAGACCGTTGCCGAGAGAATAATAGCAAAGCGTTTTGTGACCGTCTTTTCCGTCGATCCATTCGATTTTCTGAACGACGTGCGGATGATGACCGATTATAACGTCCGCGCCGAGATCGGCCATAAGCTGCGCGTAATACGTCTGCTCCGCGTTAGGGACAAACGAGTTTTCTTTGCCCCAGTGTATCGTCACCGCGATAACGTCGGCGATCTCTTTCGCTTTCGTTATCTGACGCGTTATCTTTTCCTCGTCGTAAACGGGGATATACGCGCCGACGACTCTCTCGGGCTGACATTCCTGCGCGAACCAGTTCGTACCGTATGTATAAGCCAGAAACGCGATCTTCACGCCCTTGCATTCGTATACGCGGATCCTTTCGAAATCGTCTTCATCGCGGTGCAGACCAATGATCAGCGCGTCGAGCGTATCGGTAAAATCGATCATTTCCGAAACGCTCGTTTTATGCTCCTTCGCCATATCGGTCACGTGGTTGTTCGCAAAACCGATAACGTCGAAGCCGAGCTCAACGAGGTTTACGCCCATTTCGTTCGGACCGTTGAAATGCGGATAACCCGAATAGCCGTATTTTTCGCCGCACATCGGCGTTTCCTGATTGACGTAAGCGATATCGACGCTTTCTATCAGATCCTTTACGCCTTCGTATTTCGGCTTGAAATCGTACGTTTTGTCGTCTTTCAGCGATTGAACGAACGTAGAACGGTATACGAGATTGTCTCCGAAGCCGCGGAACGTTATACGCGTTTCTTCGAATGCGGATCCGGTCGTCTCGGGCGGCGGGTCCGTCGTTGTTTCGCTTTCGGTATCCTCGCCTGTCTCGCAGCCGGTCGTGCTTTCGCCCCATATATCCGGGATCGTATCGGGCGCGCTTCTTTCCGTCTCTTCCGTTACGGTCAGAAGAGCCGTGACCTGCTTCTCCGTTTCCGTTTCCGCGGGCTTTACCGCGCCGCACGAGGTAAGAACGGATACGGCGCATAAAAGGAGAGCCGAAACGGTATTCTTTATGATTCTTTTACCGATCATTTGATAAGCTTAAGAAATCTCTCGTAAGCTTCATCCCACATTTCGGAATTGCCGGAAGGCTGATATTCTTTTATTTCAAAGCTGTTTCTGATGATCTGACGCGCTTCGGCAAGGTCTTTTATCTCTCCGAGAGCTATCAGCTGAACGAGGAGGTTGCCTATCGCCGTACCTTCGACCGGACCTGCGTAAACGGGTCTGTTGCAGGAATCAGCGCAGAGACGGCAAAGCGGTTCTTCCTTGCAGCCGCCGCCGACGATGTTGATGAACGGCGTGCGTTTGCCTTTCATATCGTCTATCGCTTCAACAGCCCATCTGTAACGGAGAGCGAGCGAATCGAATATCGCGCGGACGATCTCGCCTTTGTTTTCCGGCACGTGCTGACCGGTCTTCTCGCAGTATTCGCAGATCCTCTTCGGTATGTTTCCGGGAGCGACGAACGCCGGATCGTCGGGGTTGATGAGCGACTGCAGCGGTTTCGAAGCCATAGCCATATCGGAAAGCTCGTCGTAAGAATACTTTTCGCCTTCTCTGATCCACTGACGGCGCGATTCCTGCTCGATCCAGAGTCCCATTATATTCTTGAGGAATCTGATCGTTCCGCCGAAACCGCCTTCATTCGTGAAGTTATATTTAAGCGAGGATTCGTTGACGATCGGTTCGGGGATCTCCGTACCCATAAGCGACCACGTACCGCTCGAAATGTAAACGAAATCGTTGCCTTTGGCGGGTACCGCCACGACGGCGCTCGCGGTATCGTGCGCCGCGACGTTGATGACGTTCGCTCTGATGTCTCCGAGTTCTTCGCAAAGCGACGGAAGGAGCGGACCGACCGTACTGCCGGGCATACTTATATCGGTAAACAGTCTTCTCGGGATATTGTATGCGTCAATAACGTCCCACGCCCAGTTTCTCGTTTTTGCGTCGAGCAAAGCGCCCGTGGAAGCGATCGAATACTCCGTGCGTTTTACGCCCGTGAGGAAATAGTTCAGAAGGTCGGGTATGAACAGCATCTTATCGGCGGCGGCGACGAGCTCGGGATTGTCGCGCAGCTCGGCGATGAGCTGGAACACCGTGTTGAAATCCATGAACTGAATGCCGGTCACGCCGTACAGCTTTTCCGGAGGCATTACTCTGAAAGCCTCCTCCTGAATGCCTACCGTTCTCGCGTCTCTGTAATGGACGGGGTTTGTCAGGAGTTTTCCTTTCTTATCAAGAAAACCGTAGTCTACGCCCCACGTATCTATACCGATGCCCTTGATATCCTTATCTTCGGATAACGCGCATTTGTTTATCGCCTGCTTTATCTCGTGGAATATCCTCATGATGTCCCAGTTGAAAGAGCCCGCGATGGTCACCGGTTCGCTTGCGAATCTGTGGTTTTCGTTGAGAGTCAGTTTTTCGCCGTCAAACTTACCGATTATACCTCTGCCGCTCGAAGCGCCGAGGTCTATGGCAAGCATTTTGATTTCAGCCATTTTCAGAATCCTCCGTTTTTATGTTTTTGATTATTGTTTTCAATTTTTCCAAAGCGTATAAGAACGCTTCTTCGTTCGACGAAAACGCCGTTCTGATCTTTGTACGCTCGCCGTTTTCAAGCTCAGTCAGACCTTTGAACGTTTTAAGATGCGGCTCGAGCGTCAATACCGTTTGTTTACCGTCTTTGTAAAGTCTGCAAAGCATATCGCCGATATGCCCTTCGCCTTCGCCCGCGGCGGTGACGGTGCCGTCGTAAAGCGCGTCTTTCACGTGCATATACGTAACGTACGGATAAAGAACGTCGAAGGCTTTCGCCGGATCCTCGCCGCACTGTATGAAATTCGCCGGATCGAATACGCAGCCGACTCCTCCGTTAAACGTCTGCATTATGTCGAGGCATCTTTCGGCCGTATCTCCGTAAATTCCTTTTTCGTTTTCGTGGCAGTAAAGCAGCCCTTCCTTTGACGCGGAATTTATCATTTTGTAAAGCGTTTTCATTACCGCGTCTCTGTCTTTTCCGGGATCGCAGTAGAATGAAAATCCGCGTATGCGTTTTGCGCCGAGTATTTTTGATATGCGGATTATGTTTTCATAAACCGCAAGATGCCCGTCTATGCTTTCAAAGGTCGCTTTTCCGGCGGGCGATCCGATCGCGGAAATTCCGATACCGGCTTCGTCAAGCATAGACGCAAGCCTTTCGGCTTCCTTTTCGGTCAGTTCGGAAATGTTCTTGCCGAAAACTCCGCGCGGTTCTATAAGATCTATCCCGTTTTCCGCGAGCGCTTTTATCTGTAACGTCACGTCGGGCGAATACTCGTCCGCAAAAGCCGAAAGCGTGAAATTCTTCATCCGAAATACATCTCCGTAAGGTTGCGATAGCTTCGCTGAAGCGAATCGAAAGCGTTCATCGTAACGATATCCTGCTCGACGAAATGATACTTGATACCGCATTCGCAGCACGTTTGCAGTATCGCTTCGAAATTCATATTGCCGTCGCCGACCTCGATCATCGTCTGTTTATCGTCTTTGACGGTCATATCCTTCAGATGCGTGCAGAAGATACGGTCTTTATGGTCGCGTATGAATTTGCACGGATCGACTCCGCCCGCGACAGCCCAGTACGTGTCGAACGTCATTTTCAGCGCTTCGGGATCGGAATTTTCAAGTAATATCTCGATACCCGTTTTATCGCCGTATTTTTCAAATTCAAATCTGTGATTGTGGTAACTGAATACGAGACCCGCGCTTCTGATCTTTTCAGCCGCCGCGGCAAAATCCGAGCAGAAGCGTTTATATCCGTCCGGATCGTGACTGTACGCGCCTATGGAACCGATGCCGATCGCCTTCGCGCCGTACGAGATATGCTCTTCTATCAGCTTGTCCGTATCGTGAAGGATGCGGTCTGCCGGAGAATGAGTTATGATCACGTCCATACCCGTTTCGTCTCTCATCTCTTTAATTGTCTCGGCAGGAGCGTCCGCCGCGCCGGATACCTGAACGCATCCGTATCCGATCGCAGCGGTCTTTCTCATGGTATTCTTAAAGTCTTCCCGCGTTTTCATATACTCGCGTACGGTATAGAGCTGCGCGCCGAGTCTCATTCCGGTCTTTTCCATCAGAATTCTCTCCATTCGTCGCAGACGTTTTCCGGAATATCCGAAAGCCCCGCTTCGACCGCCGCGTTATGTATGAACTCGCATATATCGTCGCTTATCGTCGAATCGAGAAGCTCGCATTCGCACGCTTCGTTCAGTTTATTGAGCTTTTTGACAGTCTTCTCGACAGCTTTCATTATCTGTTCGTCGTGCGGATCGGCTGATATATCGACCAGCTCGTCGATATATTTTTCGAGTATCACACCGCATTTTTCAACGTCGTCGCGCGTGCAGACCACGTCGTCTATATAATCGTCGTCATCATCGTCTTCTTCGTCTTCGCCGAAAATATCGTCGTAATAGTCGTCGTCATCCTGAAGACCGAGATACTCCGTCATCGAATCGAGTATGCCGTCGATCTCATCGTAAAATTTTGCGACCGCCATTTGTTTATATCCTCCCGCAAAAGTATTGTTATATAAAATATAGAACTTATGATCGGTTAATCCTATCAGTTTTTTTAACAATTTTTGATTATATATTTTAATTTAATGTTATTTAAGTGTTACTACCGTAACGCCGGCGTCTCCTTCGCCCCAGCTGCCCTCGCGGAAAGCGCTTACGCGGCTGTCATGTCTCAGTCTGTCTCTCAGTATTTCGCGAAGTCTTCCCGTTCCTTTACCGTGGATCAGCGTGACCTGACCGAGATTTGCTCTTCTTGCCGAATCGAGATAGAGATCGACATCGTGCCACGCTTCTTCTCCGTTCTTACCGCGGAGATCTATTTCGGATCTTACCGCGGAGGGCGTGAAATCGGGGACTTTTTTGACCTCTTTTTTCTTCGGCGCTCTTTTCGACGTATACTCTTCGCCGATCCTTATATCCGCGAGTCTGACTTTGATCTTCATCGCGCCGGCGCTCACGTTCAGCATACCGTTTTTATCCGGTTCGGTATTAACGACGGCGTTCGTTTTGAGATTGCGCAGATACACCGTCTCTCCGACGCGCGGCATTCTCGGCAGAACGTAACCGTCGTCTTCCGGTTCTTTTTCGATATCGTCGTATTCTTCGAGCTTCGCTCTGACAGCCGCCCGCGATTCTTCAAGAGCTTTCGCGCGCTCTTCTTTCGTTTTCTGTTTTTTGGCTTTATCAAGCTCCGCGTATATGAATTCCGCTGACGCTCTTGCCGACTCGACCGTCTTTCTCGCGATCTCCTGCGCTTTTGCAAGCTCCGCTTCGGATCTTTCAACGTTCTTTCTGATCGCATCTTCCGATTCGGCTTTGTACCGTTCAAGCTCCGCTTTCATTTCCTCGGCAGCCATCCTTGCCGCGGTCATCTCGTTTCTCTGCTCGTCGAGCTTGGTTATAACGTCTTCAAAGCGTTTGTTTTCGCGGTTTACCGAAGCCGAAGCGCGTTCGATTATACGCTCGGGAAGTCCGAGCTTCGACGCGATCGCGAAAGCGTTGGATCTTCCGGGCGCCCCGATGATGAGTCTGTACGTCGGTTTGAGGGTTTCTATATCGAATTCACACGACGCGTTCATAACTCCGGGCGTTTCTATCGCGTACGCTTTCAGCTCGGCGTAGTGCGTTGTCGCGGCGCATAAAGCGCCCGCTTCTCTTACCGCTTCGAGTATCGCCACGGCGAGAGCCGCACCTTCGACCGGATCGGTGCCCGCTCCGAGCTCGTCGAAAAGAACGAGGGTTTCAGACGTTACGTCGTTCAGTATTTCCACTATATTCACCATATGCGCGGAGAACGTGGAAAGTGACTGCTCTATCGACTGTTCGTCACCGATATCAGCCGATATCCCGTCGAAAACGCACAGTTTACTGCCTTCGGCGGCGGGGATCTGCAGTCCCGTCTGCGCCATCATGACAAGCAGACCTATCGTTTTTTCCGTGACTGTCTTGCCGCCGGTATTCGGTCCGGTTATAACGAGCGTATCGAATTCACCGCCGAGCCTTACGGTTATCGGCACCGCTTTTGCCGGATCGAGCAGCGGGTGACGGGCGTTTATAAGCTCTATCTCCCGTTTTTCCGTATATTCGGGCATGAAAGCGTTCAGTCTTACGGCGAGCTTTCCTCTTGCAAACGCGTAAGACAAATATATAAGGTTGTAGTAATCGAGCTTCAGCACTTCGGACTGCTCCGAAATGCGCGCGGAAAAATCGGAAAGGATACGTTCGATCTCTTCCTGCTCGGCGCGTTCGAGCACCTTCAGTTCGTTGTTCGCCTCGACCGCCGCCATAGGCTCGATAAAAAGCGTGGCGCCTGACGACGACGTATCGTGCACGAGACCTTTGATCTCGTTTCTGTATTCCTGCTTTACGGGAATGACGTATCTGCCGTTGCGCAGAGTTATAATATTCTCCTGCAGGTATTTGGCGTACGCGTCGCCTGTAATGTATTTCTGAAGCGTTTCTCTTATCCTGTTGTTCGCGTTTCTTATTTTTCTTCTGATATCCGAAAGAGCCGTGCTTGCGTCGTCCGCTATCATATCTGCGCTTATGATCGCCGCGTATATCGCGCGTTCGAGCGTTCTGTCCGGCATGAGGCGCTCGAATACTGTGTCGAGTGAAGTCTCGTATTTTCTTTCGGTCTTGAAATAATCGGATACGCCTCTCGTGGTCCGGAGCACGTTTGCGCATTCGAGTATTTCGGCAGCCGACAGTACGGCGCCTTTATCTGCGCGTTCTATCAGCGGCAGAACGTTCTTTATCTGACCGAACGAGGGTTCGCCTTTCGATATGAACAGCCTTCTCGCGTCGTCCGTTTCCGTCTGAAGCTCCGTTATCTTTTTCTTATCCGTATACGGAGCTGCCGAAAGAGCTTCTTCTTTCGCTCCTTCCGTCGTCGCGCATTCGGCAAGCATCCGAAGTATTTTTTCGAATTCAAGCGTTTTTCTCGCTTTTATAAATCTGTCTGTTTCGTTCATTTTTTATCAGTCTGCGATCTCCTTATAGAAATCAAGCGTTTTATAGTTTTTTTCAAGCTGGTTCACGAGATATTTTTCGGACGCCGCGCATATCTGTCTCAATATCGTATCCGGCGGATTTGCGAAGATCTTCGTTTTTTCGCATTCCGCGGTGCGCTTCATAAAATCCTTCGCTTCCTTCGACAGTACCGCCACGATATACGCCCTGCCTTCTTCCTGCGGTACGGGCGCTTCCGCCGCGCTTTTCTCCGCGCATTTCGAGCAGGTCACAGTACCGTCCATAATATCGAGATAATACGTCCCGTCTTCGTTTTTACCGCATTTTTGGCAGCAGTCGAGATGCGGAAAAAGTCCGAGATACGACATAAGTCTCGTTTCAAACGCGGTCTTTACGGTTTTCGGCGGCTTTTTCTGCTGAGATAAAAGATATATGCTGTTTAGCGCGAGTTCAAGTATCTGATCCTCCGGCTCCTCCGGCATTATGACGTCAGCGGTCACCTCGGCGATATAGTCAGCCAGAGCAAGAGATTCGACGTCTCTCTGCAATCCGAAAAACGTCATTTTCGTACTCGCCTCGTTCAGGATGCAGCTTTTTTCCGTTTTTGTTATTACGTAATCGCCGTAGCTGAATTTGAGCGACGCGGTCATGAATTTGCTCGTGAGCTTTCTGCTTCCGCGCGCGTAAACGGAAAGCTTACCGTATCTGCGCGTTATCAGCGTGAGCATCTTATCGGATTCGCCGCAGTCGGTCGTGTTCGCAACGAAGCCTTCTACCTTTACTATCATATCATTTATCGTCGTAACCGAAATTCTTCGCCGCCGCTACGCTGTCGCGCCAGTTCTTTTTGACCTTGACCCAAAGATCGAGGAAAAAGCGGCAGCCGAAAAACGATTCGAGGTCTTCTCTTGCGTACATGCCGATCTTTTTCAGCATTTCTCCGTTTTTGCCGATGATTATGCCTTTATGGCTCTGCTTTTCGCAGAATATCTCGGCGCGTACGGAGATAAGATCTTTCTTTTCGGTGAATTCTTCTATCACGACTGCAACGCCGTGAGGGATCTCTTCATCGGTTAAGCGAAGTATCTTTTCTCTGATGACTTCGGAAACAATCGTTCTCTCCGGTTGATCCGTCAGCATATCCTCCGGAAAATAGAATCCGCCCTCGGAAAAATCGTTTTTGATCTCGTTCAGAATTATATCGACTCCGTCGTTTTTCAAAGCGGACACCGGTATAACGTCGGCGAATTCCATCAGCGGCGAATAGTCGAGTATCGTCTGACCGAGTTTTTCCTTATTTACCGCGTCGATCTTGTTGATTATGAGATATACGGGGATCTCAAGCTTTTTGAATCTCTGAACGAGCTTAAGCTCCGTATCCGACGGCTTGCTTCCGGATTCGGTGACGAACAGTATCACGTCGGCGCCCGAGATCGAAGAATAAGCCGCTTTTACCATAAAATCGCCGAGTCTGTTTTTCGGTTTGTGAACTCCCGGCGTGTCGATAAATACGTACTGCACGCCGTCTCTCGTAAGTATGCCGTTTATCGCCGTTCTCGTCGTCTGCGGTTTTTTCGATACTATCGCTATCTTCTCGCCGAGCATACAGTTAAGAAGCGTCGATTTGCCGACGTTCGGTCTGCCTATTATCGCGACGAATCCGCACTTTGTATTCTCACTCATCTTTTTCTCCCCTTACGAGCTTCATTACGGCTTTTTGATGATCGAACATTTCTTTTTCGTCTTCTTCACCCGTTTCGTGGTCGTAGCCGAGCAGATGAAGAGTTGAGTGCACGCATAAAAACGCCGCCTCTTCGTTTAAGCTGTGGCCGATGTTTTCCGCCTGTTCTCTGCAGCGTTCCAGAGATATGACGATATCTCCGAGCGGCAGATATCCGTCGATCATATCTTCTTCGGAATATTCTCCGTCGATCAGCGGGAACGAAAGAACGTCCGTCTCTTTATCTTTATCTCTGTATTCTTTGTTGAGTTTTCTTATGCCTTCGTCGTTCGTAAGCGTCACGGATACCTCGCACGGATCTTCGAACTGCTCGTATTTCAGCGTTTTCGTGATCGCGCTGACTATATACGATCTCATTGCCGGAGTATACGCGACTTCCTTTTGTTCATTTTTTACGTAAATTCTGTGTTTCATATCAGTTATCCCGCTTTATATATCTTTTTGCTTTCGGTTTATCGTTTTTTTCGGAGAGTTTTCGTTCGTATTTTTCATACGCAAGGATTATTTTCTGAACGAGTCTGTGACGCACGACGTCTTTTTCGGTAAAGCGATGCACCGCTATGTCGTCTATTCCGTCGAGTATCTTTACGGCTTCGACGAGACCGCTCTTTTTCCCGGACGGCAAGTCCGTCTGCGTTATATCGCCCGTTACTATCGCTTTTGAATTGAAGCCGAGACGCGTTAAAAACATCTTCATCTGCTCGGGGGTCGTATTCTGCGCCTCGTCGAGGATTATGAAAGAATCGTCGAGAGTCCTGCCGCGCATATAAGCGAGCGGCGCGATCTCTATCGTACCGCGTTCGACGTATTTCTGATAAGTCTCGGCGCCGAGCATTTCGTAGAGAGCGTCGTAAAGCGGGCGCAGATACGGATCGATCTTATTCTGCAGATCGCCCGGCAGAAATCCGAGTTTCTCGCCGGCTTCGACGGCGGGACGCGTGAGGATTATTCTGTTTATCTCTTTTGCGCGAAGCGCTTTCGTCGCCATCGCTACCGCCAAAAACGTTTTGCCGGTACCCGCCGGACCTATACCGAGAACTACCGTGTTTTTCTTTATCGCGTCGACGTATTTCTTCTGACCGACCGTTTTGGCTTTTATCGGCTTGCCGCGCGTCGTGATGCAGATACATTCGTCGTCGTAAGAAGAAAGCTCGTCCGTGTTGCCGTCGGACACCATAGATATGACGTAATCGACGTTCTGATCGGTAATGTCGTCGTTCAGTTTAGCGATGCGTTTGAGCGAAGCGAGAGCGTTGTAAGCCTTACCGACGGAATCGGCGTCTTCGCCCGATACCGCTATGACCGCGCCGATGCCCGTATCCGAATCTTTGCACGACACGTTCACGGCAAAAGCCTGCTCTATACGTTCGGCGTAACAGTTATAAACGCCGAATATCTTTGACGCCTGATCCGGCGTATCTGTCGTAATCGTTTTCTGTATCATATAACCTTCCGGAATTTAACTTTATAATTATCTTATTTTATATAATATCACATATAAAATGATTTTTCAAGAGCAAATTCGGATTTTATTTCCGATTTTCTTCAATATTTGTCCGTATCGGCGTTTCTTTGGCGATATCGGCAACGCACCAGACGTCGCAGTAAAGGTAATAAACGCCGTTTTTTTCATATACCGTCTCCGTCGACGACCGTACCTCGCACCCTTCGGTCACGATGGTGAACTGTTCTTTCGACAGTCGTTTCAGCTCTTCTTTTATCTGTTCTTCGTTTCTCTTTACGGTCATATACGCGTATTCTCTGAAAACGGTCTTTTTCACGTATACCGGAAGATATACGAGTCCCCGTACCGACAGCTGACCGGTCGATTCAAACACGTCGCAGTATTCCCCGTGCCCGTCTCTTTTCACGTTGAAATCGTTCGAAAAAACGCTCACGTCAACCGATTCGTATTCGTTTCCCGTATAGTATTTTTCTTTATATTCGGCGCTCGTCTTAACGAGGTAACTGCGCTTTACCACGGCGAACACCTTTCCGCTCGAGCGGACCGTCTCATAACCGTGATGCTTCGTTTCAACGAGTCCGGAGATCAGAACGTCTCCGCGCTTAACGGCTTTTCCGGCTTCGCATACCGCCTGACCCTTGTACGTTTCAAACCGCAAAACATATCCGTCCTCACCCGCCGTGAGATCGCACGGACCGCCGTTTTCTTCACGTTCTTTGATAACGCGTTCGTCTGTGCGGACGGAAACGGTGTTGCCGGTCATGTTGACCGATATGAACGACACGTCGGGACACGAAAGCATCACCGTGTTTTCAAGTTTTCTTTTGTCGATATTTGATTTCACCGCTCCGGGTTTCAAACCGTTTTCTTTAAGAACGTTCATTATTCTTTCGGCGTTTTCGTTTCCGCCGGTCGTAAGCGTTACGTCCCAGACGAAAAGACCCGATATGAACAAAACCAGAGCAAATATCAGAAATCCGACGATCAATCCGGGGCGGCGCATCCGTTTGCAGAGAAAAACCGAAAACCCCGCTTCGAGCGTATTATCGCAAAGAGATATCAGATCGGGGTTTCTTTTCGCGTCTCTTCTCCGTATCCTGAAAGTGACGGCGCCGTCTTTTTCATACAAGCCGTAATAACCGATTCCGCGCCTGTTCATCAGGTTGACGGCGCGTATTTTATTGTTTTTTGCGGTGCATATCACGTAGCCTGCGAAGTATTCAGTTATCTTCATTACGGAAACTGCCTCTTACGTACGATACGCTGTATATTTTTCCCGTTATTTCGCTCACGTTTTTGCCTGCGCACCGCATCGTCAGCCCTGAGCCTTCGATCTTCAGCTTCAGTCCTCTGTAAAACAGATCGAAGATCACGCATCCGTCCGAATAATCGTACAGCTCCGCTCTGCCGTCTATAAGCAGTTCGCTTATACCGTAAATATAGACGCCCGGCATTTTTTCAAAAGTATCGACCGGAAAATCGAAAACGCTTTTTTTGCTTCTCGGCTCTTTCATTTCGCTCCTCCGTTATAATTTTTGTTTCTGCTAAATATTATTTACGGGAGGTCCGAAATATGAACGGTTCTGTCAAAAACAAAAATAACGGTCTGATAACGTTTGCCGTTTCTCTGCTCTCAACCGTTTTCGCCGCGTCTCTTATCGTCTTTTCGGAGCAGGCGAAGCAGGGCGCGGCGGAAGGGCTGATCATATGCCGCGACGTTATACTCGTTTCCGTTTTTCCGTTTTCCATAGCGGCGAGTCTGCTCATCGGATCGGGAGCGCTCGGCTTTGCCGGAAGGCTTGCCGGAGCTGCCGCCGGCAGGATATTCGGTATATCGTCCGCCGGCGTCGGGGTAGTCCTGCTCGGCGCGGTCGGCGGTTTTCCGACGGGAGCTTACGCCGCGTCCGAGCTTTACAGTTCGAAAACGATCTGTAAAGAAGAAGCCGAACGGATCATATCGTATACCAATAATCCCACGCCGGCTTTTATGATCGGATATATCGGCGATCTGGTCGGCTCTGCCGGTACGGGTCTGTTCTGTTATCTGTGCGTTCTTTTTTCATCTTTTCTGTGGGGATTTCTCATAAGAAAAAGAAACGGCAAAATACAGTCTGAAAAAGCGTTTTACGGTAATATTTCGTTTTCGGGCGCCGTTAAAAAGAGCGCGGCGTCGGCGGTTGCCGTTTGCGGCTCCGTGATCGTGTTCTCCGTGATCGCCCGGATAATATCGGGTCTGATACCGGATCAGGCCGCCGGAGCGGCGATATGTTCCGTATTTGAGATATCCTCCGGCGCCGCGGCTTTGTGCTCGATCGGAGCGCCGCTGCGGCTGACCGCTTCTCTTTTGTGCGCTCTTTGCTCTTTTTCGGGAGTCTGCATAATGTCGCAGGTCAAAACCGAAGCGGAAAGCGCCGGGCTCAGGATCAAATATTACGTTATCGGCAAAGCGGCTCAAAGCGTTTTCTCGTTTTGCCTTTGTTACGCGTTATACCCTTTATTTTTCGGTTAACGTCTTGACAATCACGTCAAACCGTGATATCATATTGCCGAAAGCAGGTGATATTATGCAGCCCGAATACGAAAAACTCTGTCTTTACTGTGAATTCGCTGCTCCGACGTATGAACCGGATAAGATGCTTTGCAGCAAACGCGGTATAGTTTCATGCTCGTCAAAGTGTTCGAAATTCATATACGACCCGTTGAAGCGCATACCGAGAAGACCGAAAAAGCCTTTTTTTGAAGAAAAAGAGGACATATAAAAAACCCGGATCTTATGCCGACTGTTCTTAAGGACAGTCGGCAAATGATGAGTTCCGCTTGCGCGGCACATGATGAGCGCTTTCGCGCATGATGAACGGCT
>CACYEW010000145.1 GCA_902773455.1 uncultured Ruminococcus sp. | reverse complement strand
TCGTAACTCATACCGTTTTTGATACTTTCGGCGTCATATCTGCTTACTTTAGCCGTCTTATCTGTATTAAGCAGTTCTTCGTATTTGAAGCGGTTGAAATAATCGCTTGCCGGATCGGACGCCGCGCCGTTTCCAAAGTAATAGTCCGGTATAAATATATTAACTTGATTGCAGACGAAACGTTCAAAAGGATCGTGATTTTCGTTCTTTGCATATTTATAATGTACGTGTATCGTCGCTCCGGACTTCAGTTTCCAGGCAGAATGGAGCGTACTGCCGCTTGCGACAGAGCCGTAGGCAGGTCTTCCGAGGATCGATAATATCTGCCCGAAAGTCATTCCCTCCGCGATACTTTGCGCGTCTTCGATGCTTGCGTTGTCAGTACGGAAAGGATCGCACAAGTCGTCTATAAGCTGAGGTTGGGCGACCGGATCTTCCTGAAAAATATATTTATCGGGATCATCTCCGAGCTGAGACGCATTTATCAGAGTAAAATTGATAAGCGTATGTTCCTCAAAGTAGCGGAAGGTAACTGCAACGCACGACATAAACGGATACGCTTCGGAAAAATGGTATTCCGTACGGTACGGTCTTCCGAGCAATTCAACGGCTTCATCGAGCGTCATGCCGCCGCGCAGCTTTGCAAAATCGTCGGCAGACGGTACGTGATTCACGGGTATACCGGAATCCCGGACTTCGGCAATACTGCCGTTTTCGATAACGGCGAAGAAAACGTGATCTGTCTTCTGATCGTTTATATAAAGTGTATCTCTTCCTTTATACAGGATCCCCTCCGAATAAGTTCCGTCGGGCAGCGCAGCTTTCGCAGCCTCGGCGGTCATACCGGCGTATACCAGCGATGCGTCTGTATAGTAGATCGCCGTCCATTCATGTTCGGGCACGCTCCTGACGGCAGCTTCGGTCTGTGCGCCGTGCTCCTGCATATATATAGGCAGATAACAGACGTAAGCGAGCGCGGCGATAACGGCGACCGCGGCGGCGACCGAAACGATCTTCAATATCCGTGCCCCGAGAGAGCTTTTGCCCTCCGTATAGCGAACGGGTCCGTTTGCCGCAGGCTTGCTTTTGATTGCGGCTTCTTCGGTCCTTTTATCCCTTTCTTTCAAAACGGAGTCAATCGTTTTTTTATCTATTGAACCGAGTATCTTTTCAAGATTTTCCGTTTTCATTCCATAAACCCTCCTTGACGAGTTTATCCTTGAGCTTTTTTCTGATCTCGTCCAACTCTCTGTAAACGGTAGTCGTACCGATGCCGAGAGCGTTTGCGATGTCTGAAACGGAGTCTGCACAGTAATAACGGCATATGAATATATATTTTTCCCTCTTTGAGAGGGCGCGGATAAAGCCGTCGACCGCTTTTTTGAGCAACCGCGCCTCGTATTCGGCTTCGACGCCGAAGCTGTCGGGCACGAATTCCTCTATCTCCGACAAAGCCACCGTCAAATGTGACGGTATGCGTTTGTCACGCGATAAAAGCTTCACCCTGTCGAGAGCGACGTTGCGCGCGAGCCTCGATATATACGCCTTGAAATTCTCCGGTCTGTCCGGAGGTATGGACTGCCACAGCCTCATATACGTATCGTTTTCGCATTCTTTCGCGTCTTCGCCGGAACCCGTAATATTGAAAGCTATTTTATAAATATACTTTCCGTATTCCCGCTCGATCAGAGACAGCGCGCTTTCGTCTCTTTGAAGAAACGCGTTTACGATCGCAGTATCGGCAGCGGAGTTTTTTTGTTTTGCCATTTTTATCACCGCCGTTTCCGTTCACCATAATAGACGATTTTTTTGTGTAAATCCACCGCATTTTTCAAAATTTTTTGTTTTTGTTGATTTTGACGAACGGACGGGTAAATTATGTCCGGTTTTTGTGTAATGCATAAAAATGCAAAATTTCTGAATAAAATTTCAAAAAACCTCTTGACAAATCGGAAAATGCGTGTATAATAGGTGCATAAACACACGAAAACACCGAATAAAAATGCAGCAGAGAATAAACGAAAGCATATTTATTTCGAAATCAAAAAGAAAGGCGCCCGACCGGGTGAGGTAAGAAAAAATGAAAAAAACAATGAAAGCGATCGCGATCACGCTTGCGGCGATATTCCTCGTATTGAGTTTTGCCGCGTGCGGACAGAAGGATGAAAAGGTACTCAACGTTTACACAAACGCAGGTTTCGCTCCGTACGAATATCTCGACGGCAGCGGCAAAGTCGTCGGCGTCGATATCGACGTCGTCAAGTATATCGGCGAGAAGCTCGGCTACAAAGTCGTTATCAACGATATAGAATTCAACGCGATACTGAATGAAGTTGCGAAAGACAAATTTGCAGTCGGCGCCGCCGGTATGAGCAAAAAGGCTGAACGTGACGAGGTGGCTCTCGCTTCCGAAGTTTACGCAACGTCTATCCAGTACATAATCGCGCCGAAGGGCACGTTTGCCGACGGTCAGGTCAAACTCGCCGACGCCGTAGCGTACGTCGCGTCTTCGAGCATAAAATCCATAGGCGTGCAGAAAGGCACGACCGGCGCCGATCTCGTCAGCGGCGGTGTCGAAGGTACGGACGTAAAAGCGATAGAGTATTCGAACGCCATAATCGCCTCGAACGATATAGGCACGACCGTTGCCGCCGTCGTTATAGACAAAATGCCCGCGGAATCCATCTGCAAGGGCAAGGATGATCTGCAGTGCTGGTCGCTCGACGCCGAAATGGAATCGTACGTGATGTACTTCAACAAGGATAACGCCGATCTCGTCGCTCAGGTCAACACGATACTGAAGCAGATGATCAAAGACGGTCTGATCGATCAGTATACGGTAAAGCACAGCGGCGGAAACTGATAAAGTAAGAATAAACAAAGGATAAAACGATATGACTTTTGCGGATAAGATCGCAAAATTATGGGAACTCCGGGGCTTGTTTGCGGAAAGCCTCGGATATTCCCTGTTAATAGCGTTCGGCGCGGTAGTTCTCGGTTTCATAATCGGCGTCATTCTCGCCGTTATACGCATCGCGCCGAAGACGAACCCTATAGTAAAACTGCTCGACAAAATAGCGGTCGTATACATCACCGTCATACGCGGCACGCCTACGCTTGTACAGCTGCTTATACTTTACAGCTCTTTGCTCGTATCGTTCAAGCGTATGCCGACGAACCTGCTCGTGCCGATTATCGCGTTCGGCATAAATTCCGGCGCGTATATGGCGGAGATAATCCGTTCCGGCATCAGCGCGGTCGACTCCGGTCAGATGGAGGCCGGCAGAAGCCTCGGCCTGTCGTGGATCACGACAATGCAGAGGATCGTAATACCGCAGGCGATCAAAACGACCGTGCCGACGATATTCAACGAGATAATCATACTCGTAAAAGAAACGTCCGTCGTCAGCTACATTGTGTTGAAAGTCAATTCCGAACAGAAATGGGACCTGCTCGGTATGGCTGAAAAGCAGGGCTTAGCAACGCCTGCGTGCTATCTCGTCTTTCTTTTCTTCGCGGCGGCTTTGTATCTTGCCGTGGTAATGCTTCTTACCGCGCTGCAGCATTTTATAGAAAGGCGGTTGAAGAAGAATGAACGGTGAACTTATACAGATAAAAGGCCTTTATAAATATTTCGGAAAACTGCAGGTGCTGAAAGGCGTATCGTGCGGCATCAAAAAGGGCGAAAAGGTCGTCGTTATCGGAGCCTCCGGCTCGGGCAAATCAACGCTTTTGCGCTGTATGAACCTGCTTGAAAAGCCGACCTACGGCGAGGTCTGGTTCGACGGCAGTCTGCTCACGCCGGTCGATCCGTACCTGCATCCGGATATAATAAAAGCTTCGCATACCTTCAAAAAACTCAAAACCCGCGGCGGAGACGACGAAGAGATCATCGCAAAGATAAAAAAAGAAGATCTTCTTCACGAAAAACACGAGGGCAAAGAGTACGCGTCTTTGATGAAAAGCTTTTATAAAGCCAATTATCTCAACGAAAACCTCGCAAGAGCGAAAATGGGTATGGTGTTTCAGCATTTCAACCTTTTCAACAATCTGACCGTGCTCGACAATATGATCCTCGCGCCGACAGAGCTCAAGCTGAAAACGAAGCAGGAGGCGACCGAGCAGGCTATGGAGCTGCTTTCCAAAATAGGCCTGACGGATAAAGCGAACGCCTACCCGTCGACGTTGTCGGGCGGGCAGAAGCAGAGGATAGCGATAGTCAGATCGCTCTGCATGGATCCGCAGGTGATGCTCTTCGACGAGCCGACGTCCGCGCTCGACCCCGAAATGGTCGGCGAGGTGCTCGCCGTAATGCGCGAGCTTGCAAACGCCGGTATGACCATGGTC
>CACYEW010000144.1 GCA_902773455.1 uncultured Ruminococcus sp. | reverse complement strand
GTCCGTAAAAGAAAAAGCGGCGAAAAAGCCGCTCTCACGTTTCAGTTTTTCGGTGTTATCACCACGTTTTCCGGGAGGATCTGTGCCGACGTGTACGCGATCTCTTTTATCTGAGCGATCTCGTTCGGCAAAAGGTTTTCGCATTTTACGACCACGTTCACCGAATCGCCCGATATGACGGCGATACACTCTTCAAAGCCCTTCGCCTTTATCAGCGTTTCCATATTCGCCTCTTTCTCCATATCGGCGGATATCCGCGTTATGTCCGCGAGCGCCTTTTCGGCGGCTTCTTCCCCCTGCCCGAGATCTATTACGGTGTGAAGCACCTCTATAGCTTCGTCGCGGGCTTTCGTTCTGTTCAGAGTCGATACGGCGAAAAAGTTCTCCTCGGGCGCCGAAACGGACTGACCGCCCGCCTGACCGGTTGTCTTTGCCGCGTTTTTGGGCAAAAACACGTTCAGAAGCACGGCCGCGCCTATAATAAGTACGCCTCCTGCGACGGCGAGCGTTCGTTTGCCGTGTTTGTTTATGAATTCCTTCGGCGAAAAGCGCTTCTTTTCGGATCCTTCCGTTCTGATTATTCTCATACCCTACCTCTTTCTTATGGTTTTATCTGCCCGACGGGGCGACGTATATCCTTGCGCTCGATATTCCGTAAGCGCACGACAGCGCTTCCGTTATCCTTTGCCTGATCACCGGGTCGGCGCCGTTTCTGCAAACGACGGATATCCCCCGGACGACGGGATCCGCAGTCCTCGTTTTGAGCGGCGAGCCGGATGAGACGACCGTCTGTTCCGAGTTTTCCGTCGTGTTTTTCGCATACTGAGTTTCCCTGCCGTATTCAAGCGTTACGATAACGTAAACGTCGCCGCCGCATATCGCACCGACGGTTTGTTTTATTTTATTCTCGGCGTCGGCGATATATTCCGCGTTATCGTCATTTTGCGCCGGAGTTTTGTCTGCGGACTGTGAGAAGAAGAGCAAAAGCACGCCGAAAAGCGCCGCGGCGATCAGCACGGCGACCGTCTTTTTACTTCTGAACAGATCAAAGAACTCTCTTTTTTTCATTCTGTGTATTCCACCTCGCAGCCGCAGCCGAATCTGTCGGCGATGAAATTTTCCAGACTCTTCATTATTACGGCGTTTTTGAGTCCGCTTATCCTGCACTTTATCATAACGAGCTTAACGCTGCTTGTATCCGAACGGTCGGCGACCGCTTCGACAGAGATATCGTCTCTCTCCACGCCGTATTTCTGCTTTGCGGCGTCGTAAACGGCGTCTTCGATATTCGAAAGAGCCCGGTCGATCACCATACAGGCGGCTTCAGCGCTGATATCCTCCACGGCGTACGCCGGCAGACCGGTATCCGGCAGGTTGATCCGTTCCGGCAAAAACGACGCGAGGACCGTAACGGCGCAGAGAACGCAGCAGAGACGTATGTATTTTTTGATCTCGCCTTCGGGACATACGGCGAGCACGGCGGTGCATACGGCGGCAAGCGCCGCAAGAACGGAGAAAAGCTCTCTCATAGCGCGAAAAGTCCGCACGAAACGGAAAAAACCGCGCCGACGGTAATTACGATCGCCGAAAGTATCGAGAGAACGGAGCATCCGTCTTCGAAAAGCGAGGCGACTTTGCCGAGCCCGAAAAGCTCCGAAAGAAACGAACCCGCTCGCAGAGAAAGACGGCACGCGGCGATGAGAACGACCGGCGGCAGAGTCAGCACGGTTATCGAGAGTATGCCGCCGAGTCCCGCGTAAGAACGTACCGCCGAAAGCGCCGAAAGAACGGTCGAAAGAGATTCGGAAAGCGAAGCCCCGACTATCGGTATAAACGACGAGGCTCCGAATTTAAGCGTGCGGAGCGCCGCTCCGTCGGCGGTCTTTATTATGACGGTCTGATAAGCAAGAGCGAAGCAAACGACCGATCCCGCGGCAGTACACAGAAATATCACCGCCTTTTTGACGGCGCCGACGAGCTTTCCCGCCCCGGCGTCAAAGCCGAAACCCGATATCGCCGAGCCGCACAGGCAGAATAAAACGAGCGGCATAAGCAGCTTCGTACAGATCAGCCGTACCGTCTGCATTACCGCCATAAGCACGGTCACGGCGGCGGAGCCGCCCGCCACGGAGCCGGAAAGCCCGTACATGGCGCACATAACGGCGATCATCGAATCCATAAGTATATCGATTCCCTGAAGACAGTATAAGGCGGCGTCGTACGCGGTCTTTACGGATGCGTATATCACGCCGGAGCATATGAGCGTCATGCACATCGTAAACGGGGCGCCGTCGGATGATACGGAATCTGAAAACGCTTTTACGGCCGCCGCAGCGACCACAAGGCAAACGATCATGCACAGCGGACCGAGCGCCGGACGAAGCGCCGTTTTAAGAGCCTCGGAAAGAGACGCGAAAAAATCAAAGCCGTTTTCGTAAAACGTCAGGTCTTTGGCGTAACGTTCGAGTATGTACGTTTCGGTTTCCGTCATATTTATTTCCTTTATTGAGGTAAAAGTGAATATGTTTACAGCTTCCGTTTTCGCGCGACAGTTCAAGCCGCTTTCTTTCCGTGATCTCGCGCGCGGCGCCCCCCTTTACCGCGCGCGATCATTCGGCT
>CACYEW010000143.1 GCA_902773455.1 uncultured Ruminococcus sp. | reverse complement strand
GTTTATGCGCGAGGTGAAGATCTTTTCAGCCGCCGGACCGGTAGAACTCGTACAGACCGAAAACGGATACGAATTCGAGCTTGAAGCGAACCGCGCGGTGCTCGTAAAACTGAAATAAAGACGGAGAAAGAAAATGGATTTCAAAAATAAAAAAGTTCTGATACCGGCGATAATACTGCTCATTATCGTCGTCGGTTTCATCGTATATCAGAAATATATCCAGCCGCAGAACCCAAGCGGCGAACCGGTATCGACCGCCGCCGTGATCACCTCCGCAGACACGGGATCCGCGGTTTCCGAGGACTCAAAGACCGAAGCGAAAACAGAGGCGAAGACGGACGCCCGGACGGAACAAGCTTCGATAAAAGAAAACGGCGTTTACACATCGAAAGAAGACGTCGCGCTGTATATACATACTTTCGGCAAGCTCCCGTCAAACTTCATAACCAAAGACGAAGCCGAAGCTCTCGGCTGGCCCGGAGGCAGCCTTGAAAAATACGCGCCGGGCAAATGTATCGGCGGCGATAAATTCAGCAACCGCGAAAAGCTTCTGCCGACAGCGAAAGGACGCACCTACACCGAATGCGATATAGACACGCTCGGCGCGAAATCGCGCGGCGAGAAGCGTATAGTTTTCTCAAACGACGGGTTGATATTCTATACAGACGACCACTACGAGTCGTTTACTCAGCTTTATTGAGGTCTGATATGGATGCGGTAATGCTCGACTGCCGTTTGATGACGGCAAAAAAAGAAGCGCACGAATATATCGCGCAAAAACTCGGTTTTCCCGATTATTACGGCAAAAATCTCGACGCGCTGTACGACTGCCTGACGGAATTCTGCAGGAAAAAACTCATCGTTCTGCGTTTTACATCGGCGCTCGGCGACAATCTCGGAAAATACGGGGACTCGCTTTTATCCGTTTTTACGGACGCGGACGGGGAAGGAAAAATCAGTCTGGTCATAACCGAAAAATGAGGATCAAATGAAAATAATAGAAAACAAAACGTTTCCGGTCGAAAGAGCTCTCTACGCCGAAAAAGACGTTATACTGAAAAACTGCCGTTTCGAAGGCGAAGAAGACGGAGAGTCGGCTCTCAAAGAGGCGCACAACGTAACGCTTCAGGGCTGTTATATGGACCTGCGCTATCCTCTCTGGCACGATACGGACGTTCTTATCGAAGAAAGCACGATGACGGACAAATGCCGCGCAGCGCTCTGGTATACGCACGGTATAACCGTAAAGAAAAGCGTCCTCGGCGGTATCAAGGCGCTTCGCGAATGCTCCGATATATCGATTTCGGATACGAAAGTCGTATCTCCCGAATTCGGCTGGAAGAGCCGCGGGATAAGAGCGGAAAGCTCGTCGTTTGAAGGCGAATATCCGTTTCTGCTCGCTTCTGATATTTGTTTCAAGAATATCACGCTCAAAGGCAAATACTCGTTTCAGTACGCGGAAAACGTGCTGATAGAGGATTCGTATCTCGATACGAAAGACGCTTTCTGGCACGCGAAAAACGTGACGGTGAAGAATTCGGTGATAAAAGGCGAATATCTTTCGTGGTATTCTGACGGACTCACGCTCGATCACTGCAAGATCATCGGCACACAGCCGCTCTGCTACTGCAAAAATCTGAAGCTGATCGACTGCGAGACGGAATTATGCGATTTTTCGTTCGAATATTCCGACGTTGCGGCAACCGTTAAAGGCGGTATCGTATCTGTCAAAAACCCGAAAAGCGGCTTTATAACGGCGGATAAGATCGGCGAAATAATACTTACGGACGACAGCGTTTACGAATGCAGCTGTAAAATTACCGAAAGGAACGGGAAATAAAATGCTTTTATCGACTCAGACGAGCAGACTTCAGAACAAATTCGGTTACGAGGCGGCGATCAGGATACTCGCCGGATCGGGTTTCGACGCCTTCGATCTTTCGCTTTTCAGACCTGTCGACGATAACGACAAGCTTTATAAAAGAAATTTCAGAGCGTATGCGAAAAGCCTGCGCGATCTTGCCGATTCGCTCGGCATCAGGTGCAATCAGAGCCACGCGCCGTTCCCGTCAAGCGTGGGAGATCCGGAAAAGGACGCGGAGATATTCAAAAGCATCGTCCACGCCATGGAGATCGCCTCGATTTTAGGCGCGGATCACATAGTCGTACATCCGAAGCAGCATATGCCTTACAGAGAAAACGCGGCGAAGCTCAAAGAGATAAATATGCGGTTTTATAATGAACTTATCCCGTACTGCAAAAAGTTCGGCATTAAGGTCGCGCTTGAAAACATGTGGCAGATGAATCCGATAGGCGGCAAGACGATAGTCGACAGTACCTGTTCGCGCGTCGAAGAATTCTGCGATTATCTCGATACGCTCGACAGTCCGTATTTCGGCGCGTGCCTCGATACCGGTCACGTATCGCTCTGCGGCGAGGATATGGGCGTTATGATACGCGGTCTCGGCAAACGGCTGAAAGCGCTTCACGTACACGATACGGACGGTTACAGAGATCTGCACACGCTTCCCTACACCGCCGGAAACGACTTCGGCCTGATAATGCGTCTGCTTTCGGAGATCGGTTACGAGGGCGATCTCACGTTTGAAGCCGACACGTTTTACAGAGGCTTCCCAGTCGAGCTCTACCCCGACGTTGCCGCCTTTATGGGCAAGGTCGGACGGCACCTTGTAAAAACCTTCAACGAATCGAAATAACTGCGTAAAACGCGGCCGGAACAAATCGTTTGATCGTTCCGGTCGTCTTTTTTTATTTTCCGTTTGCGTCTTTTCCGCGTCCCTCGATAAAATCGGGGAAAAAGGGGGAGGCGGAGCCTGTTTATTTTATTCTGACCTCGCCGCTGTCGAGATCCGCTTCAACGACGGTACCGTCAGAGAAGGTCGTGCGCTGGCGGCGGTAATCGCCGTCGATGAATTCGTGCTTTACGAGCTCTTCGTAAGCGAGCTTTTTCGCCGCGGAGCAGGCGTATTTCACGTTATCTATATCCGCTTCATCCGCGTCGATCGGGCAGTAAACGGGGCAGCCGTAAAGCAGGGCGTAAACGTACGCCGAATCGGTTTTCGGTATACCCCAGCCGCCGCGCTCGTCCGGCAGACCTATCCACGGCACGACGATACAGTCGTGATAAACGAGCTCCAGAAGCGGTATCGGCACGCCCTCGGTATAAGAATCGTACGCTCCGAGCTCCTTCGTATAAAACGGCGCGTGATGGCAGAGCACCTGCGACGGCAGTATGCAGTCGAGCACCTCTTCGGACGACGGGATTATACCGCGCTTTGTAAGTATGTCGAGGCATCTGCGACGGTTGTACGCGCAGCGTTCTCTTGTCGTTCTGTGGAGCGGATTATGGCACTCGTCGAGCTCGACGACGGAAAACACGTCGAGATAAGAAGCGGCTATATCTATACCGAGCTCTTTGAATTTATCGTAATTGCGGTTTACGTAGCCGGGAGCGAGCTCGGAGCATAAAAACGTATGCGCGCCGCCGTTCCAGACCGTATGGAAAGGACGGCTGCCGTCTTTATAGATCACGCCCTCGTCGAGGTCGAAATCGGGATTGTCGTAGTAATAATCGCGGTACTGATCGTGTATGCCGAAGATATAGCCGAGCTTTTTGCAGACGTCGGCAAGGCGCTTCATCCCTTCTGCGCCGCCCGCCGCCTGATGCGGCGGAAACGGCGACGGGTGCAGATTGTCGTAACCGTGCAGACCCCAGCCGTCGAAATGCGTATATGCGTGAGCCAGCCCGAGCTTTTTCAGCCGTCTGAGCTGCTCCGCCCTCTCGTAAAACGAAACGTGATGATCGTTATGCGACGGATCGCCGGGATCGTAAAACATCGACTCTTTCGCTATATGTACGGCTATATGAGTATGTATGACCGGCAGACCTATGAGCTTTTTCACGTTCGGATTTCTCTGCTCTTTTTCCTTTAACGTGACAAGCTCGCCGCGCTCGATCTTATACGCTCTGTAATTTTTGGCGATCACGTTATGGTCGCACGGGCAGTCGAAGCGGTATATCATATTTCTCGGATATGAAAAACCGCACAAAGACGTTCTCCACACGGGCGCGATATCGTTTTTCTGCGGCTCGTACGAAGCGTCGTACGGCGTATCGAATATCGCGGTATAGCCGGAGCCTTTTTTTATCTGCCCGAAAAACGGCATATACGCGTCGCGCTCGAAAACGTTGCCGTTTGCGACCGTTATCGGCGTGCCGACCGGTATGAGAAGCCCCTGCATCCTCGGCAGGACCGTAAAGCCCTCTCCCTTTTTTGCTTTGAATTCAAACGGAGCCGGATAATATACTTTGTCTATCCGATCCGGCCTGTCGCCCGTTATATCGAGTGAAAACGAAAGCTCGCCGCTTCGTTCGTTCAAACGGATCACCGAAACGGCGGTAAGATCCGGGTCTGAAAAGCCGCGGTAGGTAACGGCGAGCGCGAAGCCCGTACCCGAGCCGATCTTTTTACATTCGGCAGGCGCCGGAAACGGTTCTGCCGTACCGTCGGTATATCTGATCGACGGCGTTTTTTTCATCGTCCATTTGTCGCCGTTTTCAAGCGTTACCGTATAAGAAAAATCCGAGGGTCTCGCGGTGAGCGTTATTTTACCGCACGAAAAAACGTAAGTTTTCATACTGTCACCTTTCTTTATCTGATCAGTGTTTCGATATCCGGCATATCGGATCTCGTTTTATATGAATACGTCTTGTTGTTCTCTATCGTAAATCCCTTTTTGACGGCTCCTACCGGGCCGTTTTTGTTTATTCTGACGCTCGCTTTGCCGTTTGTCGTCTCTCTGTAACAGAACGTGTTATCCGACACGGTAAAATCGGTGTTTTCACGGTTGAATACGAGCACGTCGTATTTATAATTCCCGTTATATACGTTTGTCATATTGTTGTAAAACAAGCAGTTTATTATCTTACAGCCCGTATTCGGCGTATGCACGTCGGTTTTCGACACCTGATCGTATACTACCGTATCCATAACAAGGACCCCCTGCCCTTCGTTATTGTCGATAACGCAGTGATCGAGCGTTATGTTGTGATCGTCGCGCTCGAAATCGAAACCGCATCCGTCGGGTCGGCCGTTGTTTTTACAGCCGCTGAAGCGGCTGTTTTTAATATAGAGATCACAGCACGAAGAAAGCAGCGCGAGCGTTGTTCCGAAAGACATCGTATAGTTCTCCATACCGCCGTCGCAGATAATATTTTCAAATATACCGTATCGGCTGTTCTCCGTCCCGTCGTAACCGAACGAACAGGCGTCGAAATTGAACGCCGTCATCGTGTTCTTTGAATACAGATCTTGGACCGACCAGTTTTTCGTATATTCGCGGAACTGGTTCTCGCCCATACCGTAGTGATAGCTGTAACAGTTCGCGCCGACGCCGATAACGCAGGAATCGAACGTACAGCGCTCTATCTCAATATCGCTGACTACGGTCGACGGAGCGCAGACGCCGTTTATCTTCACCGCGGCAAGCGGAAGTTTGGGTCTGCCGCCGATATTTATCGCGGTCGGCCAGATATATTCGTACGCTCCGCCACCGTTGTCGAGCCCCGCCTTTTCTGCGGCTAAAAACGACACGTCCGTAAGCGCCTCGGTCATCAGCTCGGGACAGTTGATGTTTTCAAAGCTGCAGTCGGTGACTCTTATGCCGCGGTTATCGGTACTTTGATCGAACCTGAAATAAATGCCGAGGCAGGAATTTCCGATTTGCAGTCCGTCGATCCAGATATAGCCGAGTCCGTCCTTGCCGTCGTCGCAGAGTATCGCTATATCGTCGCGGCCGCCGCCGAGAGAGATACACGGCGCCGGCTTTTCCGGATCGCCGTACGCTCCGACGAATATCCACGCGTTCTCTTCGCCTTTGCCCCTGATGACGAGGCGCTCGTTGAACACGTCGCCGCGGCGCAAAAGCACGCGGTCGGAAGCCCTCAGAGTAACGCCGGAAAGCTTTGACAGGCTCTTCCACGGGCTGTTTTCGCTGTCTCCCGAGTCAGAATCCGATCCTTCTGACGAAAAATAGAACCTGCGGCCGCCTTCGTTCAAATCGTACTTTTCTGTCATACATATCGCCTCCGTTACCGTTTTGGCGACCGTTTCCGTTTCTTTTCCGGTATCTTTTTCCGTTTTCTTCTCTGTTGACGCGCCGACCGGGTCTGGAGCGCCGCTTTCGCACGAAAACAGAGCTGCCGCGCATATTATCGCGGAAAGGATCGCGGATATGATCTTAATCGTTTTGGTCTTCATAAATGATCGTTGTATTTCTCTCAACTACCGCTTTACCGCGCCAAGAGTACGCGCGGCGGCTGAATTCTTCGTCGCTCATTTTACCGAGCGTTTCTTTCGTAAGATACGGCGTTCTGTTTTCGTAAAAGAACTG
>CACYEW010000142.1 GCA_902773455.1 uncultured Ruminococcus sp. | reverse complement strand
ATGGGCCGCGGGCATCGGCGGAGGCGGCATGCACGGCGCCGATCCGGGCGGTCCGGTAAGCAGCAGCAACTACGGCGGCAAAAGCGGTACCGTCGTTATAAAGGGCGGCGCAGTAACTGCCGTAGGCGGCAGCCACGCTGCGGGCATAGGAGGCGGAAACCACGCGGACTGCAACTCCGTTACGATCGAAGACGGCGTTGTGACCGCTTACTGCAGCGGCAAATGGGGCGCGGGCATAGGCGGAGGCAACTGCGGCAGCGGCGGCAACATAGTCATCACCGGCGGCACGATAGAGGCGACAGCCGGCACAAGCGAAAACAGCGTAAAACCCGAGGCGATAGGCCGCGGCGACGAAGGCGCGTCGTTCGGCAGTCTCATGCTTTACAGATGCATGCGCGTAAAGGTAGCGGGTGTGCCGATAAGCGTAAGCGAAAGACTGGGCAGCTGCCGTGCTGTAGGAAAGAAGACGGTCCTGATAGAATGCTGCAGAGAACATCTGTATGAAAGCAGTATCTGTAAATACTGCGGCATGATCAGATCCGTAGTCCCGCTTGACAATGCTATGACAACGGGATTCAATACAGACAACGCGGCGACAGTATACTATGCCGGCGAACCTTACCGCCTTATCGGATTCAACGGTGAAGGCGTCGCGGGCAAAACCGGAACCATAACTCTGCTCTCGTCGGGTCTCAGAGGGTACTGCCGATTCAGCAAATCAAATAACGGCGAATACATGTACAGCGTTCTGAAAACGAAGATGGACGCCGCAGCGGGCAGATTATCTTCATACGAGCGTGCAGCCGTATCGGAAAGGACTCTCGTACCCGGACCGTACGCTGATATCAACACCGACTGTATCTCCGGACCGGAGGTAAAAAAGGCGGTCATGTGGCCGCTTTCAATAAAAGAAGCGGTTTCTTTGCCCCGAAACATCGGCACCGGTAATTTGGAACATCCGGATTGGGCAAATTCCTTTTGGTGGCTGCGTTCTCCGGATTACTATGGAAATGATGGGGCGTACGTCGGTTATACGGGTCAACTCGAATTATACGGGGATTATGCCAGTCGTGAATTCGGTATCCGTCCCGCTATGTATCTGGATACGTCATATATTCTGTTTGCGTCAGCCGCTGCAGGCGGTAAAGCCGGAACGATCGGCAAGCTCGGCAAGGTCGCGGAAAACAAAAGCGGCGAGTGGAAGCTGACCGTCTTCGACAGGGATCGCGATGATTTCGGCGTCCGCGACGTCAACTTTGCAAGCCGCGTATTATCGTTTAAATACAGCAACGCCAAAACAGGCGAAAACGAGATGATCTCGGCGATAATAGTAAACAAATACGGAAAGCTGAAATATTACGGAAAGATCTGCACCGCCGTAAGCGGAGAAAACATACCCGCCTCGATCGCCGTTGACGTCACGCTGCGCGACGGAGATACCGTCTATATTTTCAACGAACAGTGCAACGGCGATAAAAGCACCGACTATGCAAGCGCTTTGATCAAGACCGTTGGTTTCAGCATTGACGAACCCGATTACGGCGACTGTAACGGCGACGGCGTCGTCAACGGTCAGGATCTGATCAGGCTCCGCAAATATTTGAACGGAGTGCCGAATACCGAGTTGTCCAAAGGCGCGGACGCAACCGGCGACGGCGCCGTCAACGGGCAGGATCTTGTCAGACTTCGTAAATATCTCTTATCGGAAGACCCGTCCATTTTAGGACCTCAGTAAAAAAGTAATACGGCCGTAAAAGCCGAAAATCACGGCAAGCGAGTAAGCTTGCCGTGATTTTTTCGTATCGGCGTGATTCAGTCGGCGTTTTTTTGACCGCGGTTTTTGAAAAACTGATAGTAATTGCATTTTATCATGCCGTTATACAGCTTGCGCACTTTATCGGCTTTTCTTTTATAATACCGTTCAAAATCGTCGCATGACGAGATTATATAGATCTGCCACAAGCCGAGCCGTGAAAACGCTTCTCCCATATCGGAATACAGTTTCCTTGCCGTTTCGGGCGTCATGAGCCGCTCGCCGTACGGAGGATTGCATACTACGGTGCCGCGGCGGCCGAAGGTCTGCACGTCGAGGGCGTTCTGCGTAAAGCATTTTATGTATTTATCCATTCCCGCGCGTTTTGCGTTTGCTTCCGCCAACGCGGCGCAGGCGGGATCTATATCCGAAGCGTAGGCTTCAAAGCGGCAGTCGCGTCTGATTTTGTCTTCAGCTTCTTCTCTGCTCCGCGTCCACGCGCTTTCCGGTATGAACGGATATTTTTCCGAAATGAAACCGCGGTGAAGCCCGGGAGCCGTATTGCTCATGAGGAGAGCCGCTTCGACCGGTATCGTGCCGGAGCCGCAGAACGGATCCCAGAAGAGATTGTCTTCCCACAGATGCGCGATTTTCACCATCGCCGCGGCGAGCGTTTCACGCAGGGGCGCTTCGTTCGATACGGGGCGGTAACCGCGTTTATGGAGCGTTTCGCCGGACGTATCGATCATAACGGTCGCCTCGTCTTTCAATATGAAAAACTCGATCTGATATTTTATCCCCGTCTCGTCGAAGCGGTTCAAGCCGTATTTGTCTTTCATACTCTCGACGGCGGCTTTTTTGACGATGCTCTGGCAGTCCGGTATCGAGGTGAGAGCGCTCTTTATGCTGTGGCCTTTGACGGGAAAAGCGTCGTTTTTGCCGATATAATCGTAAAACCGCAGTTTTCTCACGCCGTCGAAAAGCTCGGTAAAGGTACGTGCGGGAAAAGTGCCGAGTACGATGAACACCCTCTCGGCGTAACGCAGATTTATATTCAGCCGCGGTATATCCGGTATATCGCCCGAGAATATGACTCTGCCGTCTATCGTGTTTTCACGCTTCAGACCGAGCGCGTCTATCTCCTCCCCGAGCAGCTTTTCGAGCCCGAAAAGGCATGTGGCGGCAAATCTCATTCTTCGACCGGGTAGGCTATCGTCGTCATGAGCGCCATTTCGACCGCAGACGTATCGAGGCGGCTGTACTGTACGACTATCGGAGTATCCGATTCGACGAGCGTTGCGTAGGGCGTATCGCGCGGGATGAGCTCGCCTTTTTCGTTTTTCTGTCTGTCCATTCTGATATGATGCGTTCTCATCGCGCCGCAGACAGCTCCGTAGCCTTTTATTGCCGGGCGGTCTTCGAAAAGAAGCGTGAATTCGATATGCGCCTCTTTATCCGTCGTATTGATAACGCAGATCGCCTCGTGACTCGGATATTCGTTTTTGGATACCGAATTGAGATAGCAGTCCGGTATGAGCCAGGTCTTTTTGCCGTATTCTTTCATTTTTTTATTTCCTTTCGTTTATTTTTCGTATTTCAGTATCACGGTCGCATACTGACCGAGATCGATCCTTATTCTGCCGTTTTCACGGCGAAGCACGGTCGTTGTATCCTCAAGCGGATCGCAAAGAACGGGATCTGACGGAAGTTCGATCGTGAGTTCTTTGCCTGCGTTATCGCTGTTTACGAGCAGTACCGATATAACGCCGTCTTTTTCGGTCTCTTTTGCGGCGACGCCTTTGCCGTTTGACAGTATTCTGAACGAGCTTTCTCTTATTTCATCCGCAACGTCGGAAAAGTCCGTATATACTGCCGCGTTTTCGACCTTGCCGGAATATACTTCGTCGCGGCAGACGTACACTTTTACGCTTTGCGTATATAAGCGCCTTATGATCTCTTTTTCCTCTTCTCCGATAACGCACGGAGAGAAAACGAGAGACGAATACGAGGCGCCGGACGGTAAAACGATCCTGCCGTCTTTGACGTCGGCGTTCTTCAAAAGCTCGAGATCTATGAAATCGAACGGTATCTGCGTATCGAGCATATCCGTAACGGTCTTGTGAAGTTTGTCGGCGCAGTCGTTTTTGCGGGCGTCGGAACCGCCGTTCTTTTTCAGCCCCTCGACGGCGATCAGCGTATTTTCGCTCACCGTGTCTATCGGATAATACAGAGCCGTGTTCGCGGCGGTCTTGCCGTTTGTCTCCGATACCGCTCTGCCTATCGCTTCATTGTATTTTTTATATTTCAAAGCGTCGAACATATTCTCCGAATAATACGACGTGAAAACGTCGACTCCGAGCGCATACTGCAAAAGCTGCGAGCAGAGCATCTGCATATCGCTGACCCTGCCGCCCTGCGCGTGAGCGGATACCTCGCTCATAACGTGCTCTCTGCCGTAGGCGTGAGCGACCGACGAAACGAGCTTCGGCGTGAAAGCGTTATCGTAAACGATCTCCGGCACCGAATGGAGCATATCTATGCCGGGGTAATGCATATGGCGCAAAAGCGTAAAGAAATTGCCTTCAAAACAGGGGTGGAAGCGTATATCGTCTTCAAGCAGTATATGACCCGAAAACGGCAGACCCGCGGAGGCGCAGTAATCGGATATCTGCTCGAAAAACGCCTTTTAGATCAGTTTGCTCATTTCGCGGTACCAGCGGCGGCGGAAAAGCCTCGCCTTGCCGGTATCGACGGCGAAAAGGTATATCAGATATTTGAACACGTCCGTACCGTACATCGTTTTCATACGGTTTTCGATGCTTTTGCCCCACGTTATGACCGGATAAAGCGGCAGAGTGTCGTCGAATTCGTCCTGCACGGTCGGCGGATAAAGTCCGGCGTTGATATAAATGCCCATAAGCGACGGTTCGTCTGTGAACATCGCCTCGATCAGCCCGTTTTCTCTGTTCATACCGGCGTAGTATCCGCCGTATCTTTTCGTGTATTCTTTATAGGTGTTGTTTATGAATTCGGCTATCGCGGCGGGATTGGTGATATCGACGTATCTGCGGCTCGCGAATACGTTATGCTCGGCGTGAGTACCTTCGTACACGCGTTTTTTTACGAAATACGCGGCAAATAAAAGCCCGTCTGTGTCGTTTATGTCCGAAAAGCCCGTCTGTTTTCCGTATACGTCGTATTTTTTGTAATACAGATCTGCGTCGAGATTCGTTATGTCCTCATTTTCGACTTTATACGTGAATGCGGAAAGCGCAAATTCGTGACCGCGCGGGAAGTCAAACGAAAACGCTTCGCCCGGTTTTACGAATTTATGTATCATCACCGCTCCGCGGCATTCGAAATCGGGGTCGGCTTCAAGCGTCAGCCCGCCGGCGGCGCCGCTCGGGTAGCCCTTCTCGTCGTAGAGCCATACGCGCATACCGAGTTTTTTCGCGGTCTGCAGGGCTATGCCGAGTATTTCAAAATCGCGTTCGCTTTTCAGATAGTTTTGGAACGATACGTTCGTCACGATACCGCCGAAGCCTTTGTTCTGCAGCGTTATCAGCCTTTTTTCGATATCTTCTCTTATCGCTTCGGTACAGGCTTCGTCCGGATAATCGAAGCCGTGTACGATTTTGAGAGGAAGATCATATTTATTCATAAACATCACCCCGGTGTTTTTTCTTATTCTAACATATAAAATCCGAAATATCAACTATTTTAATAAATAAAAGTTGTATTTTTCACAATGTAATGATATAATCATAGCATCCGAAGGAGGGGTATTATATGAAAAAAATCTTATCAGTGATTCTGGCAGCCGTATTCGTACTTGCGCTCTTCTCCTGCAAAGCACCCGAAAAGCTCGACGTCAACGTCGCTATGCTCAAAGGCCCGACAGGCATGGGCGCGGCTTATCTCATGAGCAAAAACGAAGACGGCAAAGCCGAAAACAAATACAAGTTCACGCTTGAATCTGCTCCCGACGCCGTCGTAGCCGGCATCGTAAAAGGCGAATTCGATATCGCCGCAGTGCCGACGAACCTTGCCGCCACGCTTTACGCGAAGGACGGCGTTGACGTCGTAGCCGCCGCGATAAACACGCTCGGCGTGCTCTATATCGTCGAGAACGGCGATACGGTACATTCCGTATCCGATCTTGCCGGCAAAAAGGTAGTTATGTCCGGTCAGGGCACAGCCGCGGACGCGGTCCTTACGAGACTTATCGCCGCTAAGGTCGCCGATCCGGCGAGCGTAACGGTCGATTACGTTTCCGAACACTCCGAAGCGGTGACTCAGGCGGTATCGGGCAATTACGATATAGCCGTTTTACCGGAGCCGTTCGTAACGACGATACTGTCCAAGTCTGATAAATTCAAGGTCGCCGTCAACCTCACGACCGAGTGGGAAGCGGCAGGTTACGGCACGCTCTGCATGGGCGGCATAATAGCGAGCAAAAAATTCGCGACCGAGCACCCCGAAGCTCTCGACAAGTTCTTGAAAGAATATAAAGAATCGGTCGATTACGTCAACGCAAACGTCAAAGAAGCGGCGGCTCTTATCGAAAAATACGATATAGCCAAAGCGGCGGTAGCCGAAAAAGCGATACCGAACTGCAACATCGTCTGCATCACCGGAGCCGATATGAAAACGAAGCTGAACGGATTTTTCGAACAGCTGAACGCATTCAACCCCAAGCTCATCGGCGGCAAAGTCCCCGGCGACGATCTTTACTATGTAAAATAAAATCGCAAACAAAACGCACGGTCAGGTGTTTTCCCTGCACCGTGCGGTTTTGTTTTATTTATTCTCCGAATATTATCTCCGTCACAAACGTTCCGCCCGTGAGGATCGCCGCGCCGTTTTTATACGTTATCTCGAACGTGTATGATCGCACCTCTCCGTCGACTTCGAAATCGGCGCAGAGCGTCGCTCCGTTTTTATCGCTCTTTATAATACCGACCGACATAAGAAACTCTTCGTGCGCGTAATAATGCGGAGTGTTGACCTCATAATTCATGATGATCCGCGGGTTATCCGGGTAGCCGATATCGACTCTGCCCGGCGCTTTATCGGGGTAAACGAATACTCCGTCATACACGTCGGTCTTTTTCGTCAGCTCGGCGTATATTTCATCGCTTACACGATCCAATCCGCCCAGAACGTATTCGGCGATTATCACCGGGAACTGCGCGTCGGAGCTGATCCTGTCTTTATATTCATCAGGCAGTTCTTCATATTTTTCCCATTGTCCATGCCTTTCGTAATCCTTTCCCTGCCGCAAGAGCATATATGCTTTCATGGCTTTGTACGCCGTCTCGACCGCGTCAGCGCTTTGCGCGAAGATCTTTTCAATCAGTTCTCCGCCGGTTATACGCACGCCGTTTTTATTTTCTTCTATATCGAGCGTCATACGCAGCGCAGGCGGACCGAGCCCCGTGGCGGGCACAAAATCGAGCGATACCGTGGCTTTATTTCCGCTCTGACTTTCAAGCATTGCGGTTTTCGGGAACACAGCCTCTCTGAATATGTTGATCCCCAGCTCTCCCGAAAGATTTACGGTTTTATCGTGGATATACACGGCTTCGTAAACGTTGGTCACGTCGGAATAAACCGCGTATCTTTCGATGAAGCTTTTTACCGTGTCTTTCGGAAGATATTTTTCAAAATACGCGTAAAACGCGTCTATGGAATAAAGATAACGCGATACTGTGTGTATATGATCTTCGCTGCCCCAGTATTCTTCGTACATCGAATACTCTTTGCGGGTATATTCCGTTAAGCCCTCCGGGGGAAGACCGTATTTGACCGCCTTCAAAAGTTCATTCAGAACGGCTATCGTTTCTCTTGCGCGGAAAGCCATATCCGGTTCGCCCGGCAAAAAACCGTCGAAGTCGAGCGATATAAGCGTCGCGTATGTGGCGTAATGATCGTTCATCACGACTTTCGCCTGACGGGTCGCCGCGTATTCTTCCGCGACCCGGACGTAATCGGTAATAAGAGGCTCGATACGTTCGGGATAATTCATATAATCGTTTTCCTGCAAATAATTCGTACCT
>CACYEW010000141.1 GCA_902773455.1 uncultured Ruminococcus sp. | reverse complement strand
GATGTTGCCGCCGAGATACACACGTCCGCCTGCGCCCGAAAGTTCCGCCTGCTTTTTAAGGATCAGCGACGTGACGGTAGTAGTCGTCGTTTTTCCGTCGCTGCCGGTGATCGCGATGATCTTACACGGACAAAGCTCGAAAAACAGTTCCATTTCGCTCGATAAAACGCTTCCGTTCGAAACCGCTTCCGCGATCCCCGGCACGTCGGGACGGATACCGGGAGATCTGAATATAAGATCGTCGTTAATGCCGTCGAGATATTTTTCGCCGAGCACGAACCGAACGCCGAGCGCTTCGAGCCTGTCGGCTTCCTCTCCGAGCTCGGATCTGTTTTTCTTATCGCGGACGGTGACCTTTACGCCGCACGACAAAAGAAAATACGAAAGCGGTATATTGCTTATGCCGAGACCGAGTACCGAGGCGGTTTTGCCTCTTACCGTATTTCTGAAATCGCTGATTTTCATGTTATCTCCGTCAATAATTATGATTACTCTGCCATTATATAATAAAAACTTACTTTTTGCAATATTATTTCCGAAAAAAAACGGGGAATTTTCAAATTAGCCTTGAAATTTCTATATATTAATGTTATAATTCAAAATGTATTTTTGTATTCGCTGGAGTTTTTTGCATGGAATATGTTTTTTCCGACAACACCGAGCCGTTAAAACCGTCGGCAATAAGGGAAATATTCAAGTCGCTTACCGATCCGGACGTGATATCTTTTGCCGCGGGCAATCCGTCGCCGGAGAGTTTTCCCGTTGCTGATATGAAGAGATTCGCCGACGCGATATTCGACGAATGTCCGTCGGTCGCGCTGCAGTACGGTATAACCGAAGGCTTTACGCCGCTGCGTGAATCGGTTAAGGCAAGAGCGAAAAGAAGATTCGGCGTCGGCGGCGATAACGATACGGCTATAATCACGTCGGGCGGTCAGCAGGGTATAGACCTCACCGCAAAAGTCCTGTGCAGCAGAGGAGACACGGTGATATGCGAAGAGCCTACCTTCATCGGAGCGCTGAACGCTTTCCGCGCTCACGGATGCAGGACGGTGGGCGTACCGATGGACTCGGACGGGATCAATACCGACGCGCTCGAATTCGCGATAAAGACCGCTGAAAATCCGAAGCTTATCTATCTGATACCCACGTTTCAGAATCCGACCGGTAAAACGATGTCGAAAGAAAAACGCGTAAAATGCCTTGAACTTGCGAAAAAGTACGGTCTGATCATACTTGAAGACGATCCGTACGGCGAACTCAGGTTCTCGGGCGAGAGCATTTTGCCGATCAAAAGCATGGATACCGAGGGAAGAGTGGTATACTGCAGCTCGTTTTCGAAAATACTGTCGTCGGGTATGCGCGTGGGTTACGTTATCTGCGATAACGCAATAGCGAACAAGATAACCGTCTGTAAGCAGGTTAACGACGTGCATACGAACCTGTTTTTCCAGATGATCTGTCATAAATTCCTCACGGAATACGATCTTGACGCGCA
Source organism: uncultured Ruminococcus sp. (assembly GCA_902773455.1). Lineage (GTDB taxonomy): Bacteria > Bacillota > Clostridia > Oscillospirales > CAG-272 > UBA1248. The sequence continues at coordinate 15,918 of CACYEW010000141.1, read as the reverse complement.
TATAGCGAAGATAAGAGAGCTGTACGGAAGGAAATGCGCTCTGATGCTTTCCGAACTTGACGGTAAACTGCCGGGATCGGTGCGTTATACGCGCCCCGAAGGCGGACTCTTCATCTGGGCGGATCTGCCCGAATACGCCGATATGAAGGAAATTATAAAAGAACTCGTAAAAAGAAAACTCGCCGTGGTGCCGGGAGATACGTTTTTGTGCGATAACGGTATCGGTACGGGCGGCTTCCGTATGAATTATTCCACTCCGTCCGACGCGCAGATAATCAAAGGCGTGTCTATCCTTGCGGACGTATTGAAAGAAAGGTTAAAATAAAAATGGAAAGCGATAAGAAAAAAACAGTATTCTCGGGTATTCAGCCGAGCGGAAATTTAACGATAGGAAATTATCTCGGCGCGCTCCGCAATTTTTCGGAATTCACCGATAAGTATAACTGTCTTTACTGCGTGGTAGATCAGCACGCGATCACGGTCAGACAGCAGCCCGCGGAGCTGCGCAGAAGAACTTACGAGGTGCTTGCGCTGTATATCGCCTGCGGACTCGATCCGGAGCAGAGCATACTCTACGTTCAGAGCCATGTTCCCCAGCACGCTCAGCTCGCGTGGGTGTTAGACTGCTACACGATGTTCGGCGAGCTGTCGAGAATGACGCAGTTCAAAGATAAATCGGCAAAGAACGAAAACAATATAAACGCCGGACTTTTCACCTACCCCGTACTGATGGCGGCGGATATCCTTCTGTATCAGACCGATCTCGTGCCGATAGGCGAGGATCAGAAGCAGCATCTTGAACTCACGCGCGATATCGCGGAGAGATTCAACGCCGTTTATTCCGATACGTTCGTCATACCCGAACCGTATATGAAACCCGGCGCGAAAATATATTCGCTTGCCGAACCGACGAAAAAAATGTCTAAATCGGATCCTAACGAAAACGCGGTGGTCCGTATACTCGACCCGAAAGACGTAATAATCAAAAAATTCCGCCGCGCTGTCACAGACTCCGAAACGGAGGTCAGACGCGCAGAGAACAAAGAAGGCATCTCGAACCTCATGACGATATATTCCTGCATGACGGGAAAAAGCGACGAAGAGATCGAAGCCGAATTCATAGGCGTCGGCTACGGTGAATTCAAGACCGCGGTCGGCGAGGCGTGCGCGTATGAGCTTGAACCGATACAAAAGCGCTACGCGGAAATATTGGCGGACAAAGCGTATCTTGAATCGGTGATGAAGACTAACGCCGAAAAAGCCGCGTATCTGGCAAGAAAAACGCTTTCGAAAGTATACAGAAAAGTAGGATTCACAACTCTTTGATCACAGATAAGAGAAAATGAAAAAGAAGAAATTTGACACAGTAACGAAAATATCCGCGATACTGACCGCGCTGCTCATAGTGTTCGTCGGGGTTTTCTGCACGTCTCCGTCAAAAGCGGCGGATGATCCTTTCATTCCGGTATATACCGACGAAGAAACCGAAGCCGTTACCGAAACAGAAGAGGTCAGAGAAACGTACGATACAATAGGCGAGGATCTGACCTTCGACACGGAAAAGGAAACTGAAAAAGAGACCGGAAAACCGTCTGAAACGAAGCCTGAGGATCCCGATACCGACCGGCCCGAGGTCACAAAGCCGCATACTACGGAGCAGACCGTAACGGAACCCCCGGCGACGGAACCTCCCGCCACCGAACCGCCGACGACGGTCAAAGAAACCGAACCGCCGATCACGGGTGAATTTTCCGAAGCTACCTTCAGGCAGTATACGGGCAGGGATCTCGGTCCCGACGAGACGATATACGACAGATACGAAAACGAGCGCTTTTCTGTCGTCATTACAAAAGTCGTACGCGGAAATCTCAATTATTTCATCTGCGACGTGAGGGTGAATTCGGTAAAGGATTTCCATACCGCGTTCGCGGGCAACTCGATAACTGGCAGAGCGTACACGTCGAAGACGGCGTCGAAGGTCGGCGCGATATTCGCCGTGAACGGCGACTTCTGCGGCTTTCGCCCCTCCGGTATAATCATCAGAGAAGGAAACCTTTACAGAAACAAAGGATCGAGCTGGGACTTCTGCTATCTCGACAAAGACGGAAATCTCGTAACGGCGACGCATTCTATCGACGCGAAAAAGCTCGTAGCCGACGGTGCGTGGCAGTCGTGGAGCTTCGGACCGACGCTCGTCAAAGACGGCAGAGCGCTGACTAAGGACGAATTCGTCACGCCGGGACTCAGCAGGACCGCGCGCGAACCCCGTACAGCCATCGGTCAGGTCGGTAAGCTTCATTATATAATCCTTGTCGTCGATGCGGTCAGAGTCGGCGGCAATACGGTCAGCGGAACGGGTATGACCTTTGCCGAGCTGGCAAGGACGTTTGCAGACCTCGGATGCAAGACCGCTTATAATCTCGACGGCGGCGGTTCGACCACGCTTTATTACAAGGGCAAAGTCATAAATCAGCCCTGCGTGAACGGCGAGCGCAACGTCAGCGATATCGTTTATTTCAAATAGGATGGAAAATATGCACGATCTCAAAAATTACGCGATACTGATACCTGCTTATAAACCGGTATTCGATCAGATGATACCTTTCGTAAAAGAGCTTCTCACCGTATTTGACAAAATAGTAACGGTGGACGACGGCGGCGGAGAAACGTATTCGAACGTTTTTACCGAGTGCGAAGCTCTCGGCTGCAGCGTGCTTCATCACGAGGTGAACCGCGGCAAGGGAGCAGCTCTTAAGACAGGATTCGAATTTATAGGAAGAGAAATGAAAGACTGCGGCGGCGTCATCACAGCCGACTGCGACGGTCAGCACGCCGTGGCGGATATAATAAAGGTCGCGGAAGCTTTATCGGAGCATCCGGAATGCCTTATAATAGGCGGCAGAAGATTTGACGGCGACGTTCCGTTCAGATCCCGCTTCGGCAACGCGTTCACAAGATGCGTGTTCAAGCTGGCTACGGGCTTATCCGTATACGATACTCAGACGGGACTGCGCGGCATACCGTCGAATCTCATCCCCGAAATGCTGACGCTTCAGGGCGAAAGATACGAATACGAAATGAATATGCTCCTCAAGCTTCACGACTGGGGCGTAACGCCTTTCGAGGTGACGATCAGAACGATCTATCTGAACGAAAACAAAGGCAGTCACTTCAACGCGTTCAAAGACGGGCTCAAGATCAGCGCGAGGATACTCAAATACGCGGCGGGAAGCATACTTTCGTTCGTGATCGACTACGCGCTCTTCCTTATACTGATGAAGCTCGTGTTTCCGGACTTCGGGGAAGAGATCAAATACGCGATCAGCTTCGGCATAGCGCGCGCCGTATCGTCCGTAGTGAATTATCTGTATAACAGATTCGCCGTGTTCGGCGGCAAGAATTACCGGAAAGGCGCGACCGTCAAGTATTTCTCACTCGTCATAATCGTACTTCTTCTCGGTATGCTCGTTCAGAGGCTTACCGCGTACGTTCCCGGCGGCGACTGGGTCCATACGCTCATCAAGATCGTATACGACGCGGTGATGTTTTTCGTTAATTATATCATTCAGCGTGATTTCGTGTTCAAAATAAAAGAAAGAAACAGAGACGGTAAATGAAGATCCCCCTCGTATCCGGAGTGTTGACGATGCACGGCGTATTCATCGCGTCGGCGCTTATAGTCACGGTATTTATTTCATTTATATTCTATAAAAAGCGCAATAACGACGAAACTCTTCTTCTGCATATAGCTCCGCTCGCAATTCTCTTCGGATTTGCGGGAGCGAGATTCATGTACGTTACGGTATGCGATTCGCTTTATATAGAAGAAGCGGAGAAGTGGCGCCTTCTCGACGGCGGATACGCGCTTTTCGGAGCGTTTTACGCCGTTGCGCTGACCGTGGTGATCTTCTGCTTTGCGGTAAAGAAGCGCGATAAGATCTCCGGCGTTTTCGACGCTCTCTCCTTCGCGGCGCCGCTTGCGATAGCGGTCGGCAGAATGGGCAGCGTTTTTACGGAAGACTGCCTCGGCGAGACCGTGGAGATCGAAAATCTCAGATTTTTCCCGATCGCGCTTTACTCTGACACATACGGAGAATACCAGTACGCCGTATTCTTCTACGAAGCCGTATACTGCATACTTTCGTTCGTGTTTATAGCGTACGTCTGCAAAAAAAACGAAAGAAAAGGAGCCGCGACTTATCTGTTCACCGTGCTTTACTGCGGCGGAAGGAGCTTTTTCGAAAGTCTGAGATCAGACAGCATATACGTAGCGTTCGTAAGGATATCGCAGGTCATGGCGGTGCTCACGCTTATAGGCGCGTTCATAGTGATGTGCGTAAAGCTCGCAAAGAAAACAGGATTCAAGAAACGCTATCTGATTTTGTACGCGGTTTTCGCTTCGGCGTTCGCGGCCGCGTTCGCTTCGGAATTCTTTATGGGCTCGGAATCAAGATTCGGCAATACTTTTATCGTGATGATTTGTTGTATCATAATGATCTTTACGGCTCTTTACGCAGGGAACGAATATCTTTACGCGCTGAAAAGCACGAAAAGAAAGAGGATCAAACCGGCGCTGAAAAGAAGCAGGTAATTATTTCATACGGGCATTAAACGGTCCGGCTGTTGACAAAACAAATAATTTATGATAAGTTATAGACAAAAGAGAAAGGTGAATAAGGCGGATCAAATGAAAAAAACAACTGTGAAGATCATATGCCTGATGATGGCGGCGATCATTCTCCTTCCGACGGCAGGCTGTACCGCAGCGCCTGGAGGCGATACGACGGAGCTTCCCGTAAAGACAACGGAAAGCGCTGCGGCAGCGACGGAAAAGAATACGAAACAGACCGAAAAGATCACGGAACAACCGACGGAAGCTCCGGACGTGACGGAATCTGAAGCGGTCATAACCGAAGCGCCGGAGACTGAACCGCAGACCACCGAAGCGCCTGCGACGACCGAAGCGGCGACGGAAGCCCCGACCACGGAGACCCCGATTACGGAGACCCCGACGACGGAGAAACCGGAAACGACGAAGGAGCCCGAAACGACTAAGGAACCGGTAACGACCAAGGAACCCGTTACGACGAAGGAACCGGTCACGACTAAGGAACCGAAGACCGAACCGCCGACAGAAGCCGAGAACAAGACGGAGAAGCCGATCGTTATAGACAGCACGTCCCTTTCCGGCGACAGGATACTTATTTACGGATCCTGTGAAAAGGATTCGGTCATCAGAGTATTCGGCAGCAACGTCGCAGAAGAAATAAACGACGCCAACAGCACGTATTTCTATGTGGAAGTGAGCGGCAGCGGCTACCGCACGGTAAAGATCACCGCGAAAGCGCCCGGCAAGACCGAAAGCGACCCCGTATCTTATAACGTTACGTTCGGCGGCGCAGATAAATCCGCATGGGGCGGCAGAAACTCGAGATTATTCTATTCCCCCACGCTTTCGTTCCTTCTCAGCAATATAGTCGCTACCGAAGAAGCGAAGCAGAATACGAAAAATTATCTCGTAAACGCGGTACTGCCGAACGTTCAGAACGCCACCGGCAAAAAGACAAAGCTTATCTACGCCATAATACCCGACCCGGCGACCTGCTACTACGACGAGCAGAGAGATTACATAGCCGGCAGTATCAGCGGCGTGCCGAATTCACCCATGAGACAGTTCGTCGAGGTCATGAACGGCGCAAGCGAGGATATCTATGCGCTCGATCTTCTGACCGCTCTGCGTAAGCATAAAGACGACAGGATCTATTTCACTACCGATACTCACTACACCGAATACGGCGCTTATTACGTATATCGCGAGATAATGAACGTCGTTAAAAAATATCATCCCGATTCAAGAGTAAGGACCGTTGAAGGCGGCGATTACAGGATCGATTTCATCGACGTGAGCGGCGGCGACCTGTGCGGAATGGTCGGCATAGGCATGCGCGAGGTCGTACCGTTCTTCATAGCGAACTTCAGCGATACGGGATCGTATTACGTGTCGAAACGCAACGACGGTATCAAATCAGCCGGCTTCGGTCCGAGCGGATGGGAGAGATTTTCGACTCTGAACGATTCGAATAACCCGACGGCGTATCTCATCGGCGATTCATACGGCTGCTACATCCTCCCGTTCATCGGCGCCAACTTCTCAAAGGTATGGACGAACGAAGGAGTGCTCTGGAATTACCCCATAGACTATAATCTGCTGGCTGAACAAAAACCCGATTACATAATTTTCGTTGTGTGTGAAAGAAACGTCGGCGGAGATTTCGGTATGATATTAAGCATGACTTGATCAGGAGGAAAAAATGAAGAGTTTTATCAGATCTATTTCCGCCGTGCTTGCGGTTCTGATGCTTATCTCTGTTTTTGCCTGTGAACCGGCAAAGCCCGCCGAGGGAACGGAGACGGACTCAAAGACCGAATCGGTCAGGCAAACGGACGCAAAGACGGAAAAAGAGACGGAAGCTTCCGTTACCGTTACCGAAAAGGCGACGGAAACGGAGAGAATAACGGAAGCGCCTACGGAAACACCTACGGAAGCGCCTACGGAACCGCCGACTACCGAACCTCCTACGGAGCCGCCTACGGAACCGCCGACCACCGAACCTCCTACGGAGCCGCCCACGGAACCGCCGACCACCGAAGCGCCGACAGATCCGCCTACGACGGAAAAACCGACGGATCCCGTAACAACGGAAGAACCGCCGATAGATTATACAACGACGGACGCAAAGTATTTCGTTTTCAATGAACTGTCCGACGGAACTTACGAGATATCGGCTAAAGACGTCAAGAAGATCCCGTATACGGTCGTTATACCTTCCGAATATCAGGGACTGCCCGTAACGCAGATCGCCGTGAACTCTTTTGCATACTGCACGAATCTCAGAAATCTGATAATTCCCGAAAGCATTCTCGTAATAAGGAATTACGCGTTTTTCCATTGCACCAACCTCAAGCATCTCGAACTGCCCGAAAGCCTCAATTCCATGGAATACGGCGTGTTCGGCGGATGCGCAAAGCTTGCGAGCGTTACTATACCGAACGGAGTCAATACCATATATCCGGGCGTGTTCAAGGATTGCACCGGATTGAAAAACATATATTTCGACGAGCCGTCAGGCTGGAGCGCCGATAAGACCGCCGTTCCGAAAGCCTCGCTTTCAAACTCAGCTACAGCCGCGAATTCGCTTAAAAAGACATACGTCGAAATGACGCTCAAAAAGCAGACGACGGAGTTGTTCAAGAACTTCAAAATGAAGACGATCAACGACGGTATCAATTCCAACGTGCTCGTGCTGTACTGCGAGACGGAAGAATACGCGACCGTCACCGTCACGGAGCTTGCTACCGGAAAGATACTTGTCAAAGAAAAAGCGCTCGGACCGTATTTCTACGGTATGGTGCTTCTTCCGGCGGGACAGACGAAACACGTTTCCGTGAACGTCAGAGCCGAAGGCAAACCCGTATCCAAATCCGTTATCAAACTGCTCAAGCATACCGGCGACCCCGGCAGCGGCGCTTTTATCGGTAAAGACAGTCACGTATATCTGAATTACTACGACGCGTTTTACTGGGGTCAGGTATCCGTTCCCGCAGATCATATGGCGAACGTCAGAGGTTATCTTAAAAGCAGACTTGATACCGTAAGATCGCTGACCGGTAAAAACACCAAAATAATAATGGTGATCTGCACAAACCCCGCGACGATCTATCACAGCATCCAGTATCCGAGAGAGCAGGGAGGACGCGGCGATTATTTCGCAAGCACTCCTTCGACTCAATTCGCCGATTTTATGAAAAACGACGAGGATATTTACGTTCTTGACCTGCGCGAGATCCTTTCGCAGCATACGGACAGACTTCTGTTCATGCAGGCAGACTCGCACTGGACTCAGATAGCGTCGTACTACGCGTATTATCTTGCGATACAGAAGATAAAGATCGATTTCCCCGATCTGCCGGTATACGATCTCGACCGCGATTTCAACGTAACTCACAACACCTCCGGCGGAGATCTGCTCAACTTTATGGGCTTGTCCGGAATGGGTGCGTACGCTCTGAACGCGTCTGTTTCCCCGAAACGCGATGATATGAAGGTAGGCTCGAACGCTCCGACCGCGTACGTAATGGGCGACTCCTACTACTGGGCTATGTCGAATTATTTCGACTACATGTTCAGCGAAGTATATCTCAATGAACCGGCGTCGAACCCGCCTCTTTACGATTACCGTCTTAACGGACTTGCGGAAAAGAAACCCGACTATCTGTTATACGTATGGACGGAGAGGAACATAGGCGGAGATCTCGGCTTAATGCTTCAGATGAACGAAATAGACTGACGGATTATCACCGCGCGCTGACGCGGTGATAATTTTAAGGGAGAAAAATTATGAAATCAAAACTGATACTTTTGTTAGCGGCCGCGGTCTTATTGCAGGCGCTTTGCTCGTGCTCGGCGCACGATGCTGCCGAAACGACGGCAGATCCCGTTACTCAGCCCTTTACGCAGCAGGAGACGGAACCGGCGCCCGCGTCCTTCGATATAGAAACGGAGGCTTTGCCGTCAGAGGTGACGAAATTGCCGAACGACGACGGTAAATATAAAAATAAGACCGCAAAGGTCACGCAGGCGATGTTCAAAAGCGTATGTCAGCGCGTCGATTCCGAAGTAATGGACGTGATAATATACTGTGAAGCCGAACCGGATTCAACGATCTACGTATGCGATAAGTATAAAAACGTTCTCAGATGTGAAAAAGCGTTCGGTCCCTGCTTCTATACCGCTCTGCCGCTCGAGGAAGGAACAAAAAAGAATATTGCCATATACGCGAAAGCAGACGGGAAAGCTCTGTCCGACGGTGTAAAACTGACGTTAAAGCATACCGACGACGTGTCGAGCGCCGGCAAAAACGTATTCTGCGGCAAAGACAGTAAAATCTATCTTAACTGGTACGACGATCATTATTACGGAAGAGTGCAGTCTTCGGAAGAAGATCTTACGATAGCCGAAATGATGATAAGAAAGACTGTCAACGACGCGAGAGCCTTGACCGGCAAGAATACGAAGCTGATCGTCATATCGGCAACGAATCCCGCCGTGATCTATCACGACAGGCAGTACGATCAGCCGTTCGGCAGAGGAGACAGCCTGGAGGAAACGTCGTCGACGCTTCTTGCGAAACGACTGAAGGACGATCCGGATATCTATTTCATCGACTGCCGCGACATTCTTATGGAACACCGCGACGAGGAGATATTCTATTCTACCGATTCGCACTGGACTCAGCTCGGCGCGTATTACTGCTACCTCGAAATGATGGACCGCATACACAGAGATTTTCCGAAAGCTCCGGTCGCCGAGCTGTTGAAATACAACGTGGTACACGAATACAGAGTAAGCGATCTTATGACGGATAATTTCCTGAACGGTTACCGTATGGGAATGAGGGAATATACGACGTACGTGAATCAGACGCCCGTTTCGCGCGTTGTAAACGATCATTCGCCTTCGATATACTACGTCGGCGATTCCTATACCGGCGCAATAAGCGGATTTTTCAACGATACTTTCTCCGAAGTGAAAACAAACGAGCTTTATAATTATAACTTTCATCACCTGCAGAAGATCAAACCGGATTATCTCGTTTACGTTTTTACCGAGAGGAATCTTGACGCGCAGTGCAGTATAGTCTGGTCTCAGACAACGGTGGATTGATATGGAAAGAATAAAAGTATCAAACGGCATAGACGGAGCGTGCGGACTCAGGCTTCTTAATGAAGGCAGACTCGGATTGATCACGAATCATTCAGGCGTTACGAGGGAAATGAGACCGTCTTACGAGCTTCTGCATGAAAAGTACAGGCTCACGGCGCTTTTTTCGCCCGAACACGGCATTTACGGCGCCGCTCAGGCAGGCGCGAAGGTAAACGAAGTCGAATACGAAAGCGTTACCGGAATTCCCGTTTACAGCCTGTACGGCGGTAAGACCGCGCCGGACGAAGGTATGCTTGAAAACGTCGACATACTCTGTTTCGATATACAGGACGTCGGTGCAAGGTTTTATACTTATCTGTATACGATGACGCGGAGTATGAAAGCCGCGAAAGAAAAGGGAATACCTTTCGTCGTGTTTGACAGAATAAATCCCGTCGGACTCGATTCCGTGCAGGGCGAGATACTCGACGAAGCCAACGCTTCGTTTGTCGGAGAATACTCGGTGCCGCACAGATACGGTCTTACGATAGGCGAATTCGCCCGGTATATAAACGCCGATAAGGGTATCGGCGCCGATCTGCACGTCGTACCGTGCGAGGGGCTTGACAGACGTACGTATTTCAGAGATACGGATCTTTGCTTCGTCGCGCCTTCGCCGAATATGCCGTCGCCCGAGACCGCGCTCGTATATACCGGCACATGTATTTTCGAGGCGGTGAAAAACGTCAGCGAAGGAAGGGGAACGACTCAGCCGTTCGAAATGATCGGCGCTCCGTATATCGACGAGCGGGAGCTTTGCGATTATCTCAATTCTTACGGCTTGCCGGGCGCGATAGCAAGAAAGGTCAGATTTACTCCGACTTTTTCAAAATTCGCAGGCGAGCTTTGCCGCGGCATACAGATACACGTGACCGACAGAGAAGTGTTTTCGCCTTTCGAATACGGATATATACTTATATCTCATCTTCGGGAGCTGTACGATATACAGCTTACCGAGGCGGGCTCGAAACGTATTTTCGGCACGTCGCGTTTGTATGAAAAAACGCCTCCCGGCATACTGTTTCCGGATTGCCGCAAAAAGTGTGAAGAATTCAGAAGAAGCACCGAAAAATACAGATTATATTAAAACAAAAAACTGCCGCGGAAATCCGCGGCAGTTTAGCATTTTGCGATTATTTGAGTTCTGCGAAGTATTTGATCGTTCTGACCATCTGGCTGGTGTAGGAGTTTTCGTTGTCATACCACGAAACGACCTGTACCTGATAAGTGTCGTCGTCGATCTTGGTGACCATCGTCTGGTTGGCGTCGAACAGAGAACCGTAGGTCATACCTATAACGTCGCTCGAAACGAGTTTTTCGGTCGTGTAACCGAAAGATTCGGAAGACTGAGCTTTCATGGCGGCGTTGATGGCTTCTTTCGTTACGTCCTTGCCTTTGACGACCGCTACGAGGATCGTGGTGGAACCGGTGACTACCGGAACTCTCTGAGCGGAACCGATGAGCTTGCCGTTGAGTTCGGGGATTACGAGACCGATCGCTTTTGCCGCGCCCGTGGAGTTGGGAACGATGTTGGCGGCGCCGGCGCGAGCTCTCTGAAGGTCGCCTTTTCTGTGCGGGCCGTCGAGGATCATCTGGTCGCCCGTGTAAGCGTGAACGGTCGTCATGATACCGGAAACGATCGGGAACGTATCGTTAAGGGCTTTTGCCATGGGAGCGAGGCAGTTGGTCGTGCAGGACGCCGCGGAGATGATCTTGTCTTCGGGGGTCAGCACGTTGTTGTTTACGTTATATACTATCGTAGGCAGATCGTTGCCGGCGGGAGCGGAAATAACGACTTTCTTTGCGCCTGCGTCGATGTGAGCCTGGGATTTTGCTTTGCTGGTGTAGAAACCGGTGCATTCGAGAACGACGTCGACTCTGAGCTTTTTCCAGGGCAGATTGGCGGCCTTGGGTTCCGCATAGATCGTGATCTCTTTACCGTCAACGGTGATGGAACCGGGTTTTACTACGGTCTTGCCGTCTTCCGCATATTCGGGTTCTTTCGAAGTAACGGTATGTTTGTTTTCGCCGATAACGCCGCAGTAACCTTTCTGCGCCGTATCATACTTGAGAAGCTGAGCGAGCATAGCGGGGCTTGTGAGGTCGTTGATGGCTACTACGGTGTAACCCTTCGCGCCGAACATCTGACGGAACGCAAGACGTCCGATTCTGCCGAAACCGTTGATTGCAACTCTAACTGACATTTTTTTATCCTCCGGATATAGAATTTTTTATTTTTCAAGATATTATACGATATAAGCGGATTTTTTTCAATTACAATTTTGTTAATAATATTGTATTTATTGATAAAATCCTTTATTTGATCACGTACGAGACCTTTCTTTCTTTACCGCACTCGATACTTACGGATAAAGACCCGGCGTCTCCGAGAGAAAGATCCGATATTGAGACCTTGCCGCCGAAGAGCTCTTCCGGTATGCACGGGCAAACGGTGACTTTGTTTTCCCAGGCGTTATAATCGACGCCGAAGATCACTTCGGTTATCAGCTCGATATATTGCGAGGCGCTCCATCCGTAACGTTTCACACCCTGACCTGCGCCGGTAGACGGGTTTATGAATTCGGCGTAATTGCCGTTGAACGTCATAACGGTCTGATACGCGATGTGAGCGGCTTCTTCATAAAGACCGCAGTCGCGCAGTCCCTGCGCGATGATCTCGCTGCGGAACGTCCATATATTGCCGCTCCAGCTCGTCCAGCCTTTATAGTCGCCGACCGTCTCGCAGAACTCGGGACTGTCGTACGGAGCGGTGGTTATGCCGTATTTATCGTAATAACCGTATTTTGAATTGTCTTTTAATACGCTGAGAAGCAAAGGTATCCGGTCTGCCGGTATTATCCCGTGCCTGAAGGTGTCGAACGCGGAACTGTAAGGACGGTTTTTCAGAAGCCTGTTTTCTTTGACGTTCCGCGTGTAATAAAATCCGTCCTCTTCGTCAAATAAATATTCGTTGATAATATCGAATAGCTCGAAATATATCTTCTTATATTTTATAACGTCTTCTTTGATGTTAAGATATTCCGCGAATTTCGACAGTATGTCGGCTCCGCAGCAGATCTGTACGTTAAGATCTACCGGCGCAAAAGTGAGCTGCTCCGTATAATCCGACGGATCGCTTTCTTCCATGATACCGCAAACGAGTCCCGTCCTTTTGTCGCGCTTTATATCCGAAAGCCACCAGTGCAGATAAGATCGGAGCATATCGTATATTGAAACGATATACGCCTTATCCGTCGTTCTTTTGCATATTCTGTACGCAACGTCGAATATGACGGGTATCGCGCTCAGCTGTTCGTCAAGATCGCCGACTCTGTCGTTGCCCCACAGCGGGATCCTGCCGTTTTCTTTCTGCACGAGAGTGAAATTGTAAAGAGCGTTTTCGGAAAACTTCTGATCGAGCCAGCAGTAACCGTTCAGGGTCAGAGAACTGTCGCGTTCCCACCAGCAGTTGCCGTACTGACCGCCGGGACCCATAAAAGGGTTTACGAATCCGTGCGAAGGTGTGGCTTTGCATTCTTCAAGAACGGAAAAAGCGTCTTGAAACTGTTCTTGCGTAATTCCGGGAAAATCGATTTTTATCACGCCGAGATCCTTTCTTATTTGCCTGAGCAATCGTTTATGAGACAGCCGGACAGAATAATACCGCGCTCTTTATCGGAAAGATTGTTGAGATAAAGCGTGATATCCTTCGTCTTGCCGCCGCTTATCAGCACGCCTTTTACTTCCGTCGAGCCGTTTTCAACGGCGCGGCGGATACCGGGGATATAGATATGATCACCGACCGCGATGACAGACGGATCGGCGCAGGTGAAGGGAAGTATGCCCCAGTTTATCAGATTGCTTCTGTATCTTTTCGTCGCGTATTCCGCGCAGATATTCGCCGTTCCGCCGAGAACGCGCTGACAGGACGCCGCCTGCTCTCTTGCAGAACCGTCGCCCGGCTTTACGGAGACGACTGCGGAGCCGATCTGTGTGTTCTCATGATCGGGTTCGAAACCGAGTGCGGCGGATATGAAGCGAAGATCGCCGGTAAAGGGATCGGCGCCGCCGAGTCTGATCTTTTCATAAGCCTGTACCGCTTTGGCGCGTCCCACGTAATCCGGACATTTGCGGCTGAGCGCGTATTCGGACAGCTTATACGGGTTCGATCGGTAAGAGGACGTCTCGCCCGACGGTATCAGCTCGTCGGTCGTGGTGACGGGGTCGGAAATGCACGCCGCCGCCTCTATAAGCATATTCTCCGCAAGCGGATATATTTTCGGCCAGTCGGCGATGCCGGGACCGTAAACGAGAGAAGCCCCGGGATCAGGTCTGCCGTAACCTTCGTAAACGCTCCTTTCATAAGGAGAAACGTCAAATTCATATTCGTATTCTTTATATACCGCGTCGATATCGGCGGCTGATGTAAGTATACCGCCGTTGAGCGCCGTGGCGGCTATGCTTCGCGCGTCCATAAGCGCGACCGCGGCGGACTGACCGCCGTTCGGCTTACTGCCTTCGCGGTTGGGGAAGTTTCTCGTCGTGTGACGTATCGAAAGCGACGAATTCGAGGGTGCGTCGCAGGCGCCGAAGCAGGGACCGCAGAACGCGGTCTTGAAGGTCGCGCCGGACGATATCAGCTTTGCCGCGACGCCGTTTCTTATGAGCTTCAGCGTTTCCGGCTGGCTTGCGGGATATACCGAAAGAGAGAATCCTCCGATACCTTTACCGTCAAGTATGTCGGAAGCCGCGCATACGTTATCGAATATACCTCCGGCGCATCCCGCGATGACGCCCTGATCGACCTTTACCGAACCGTTTTCGACTTTATCGGTCAGATTCAGTCCGCTCATGCCGAGATTCTGTTCGGCGTACTTTTCAACTTCGCGGAGCATATCGGAAGCGTTGCTTACGAATTCTTTGATCGTGTGTGTTTCGGACGGGTGGAACGGCAAGGCTATCATCGGTTCCGTCTTCGAAAGATCGATCTCGACGAGCGCGTCGTAATACGCTCCGTTTTCGATCTTAAGTTCCTTATAATCGTCCTTTCTTCCGTGAAGCGCAAGATATTTCTCGATCTCTTCGTCCGTTTCCCAGATCGAAGAAAGACACGCGGTCTCGGTAGTCATAACGTCTATACCGTTTCTGAATTCGGCGGAAAGCGACCTTACGCCGTCGCCGCAGAATTCAAGCACGGAGTTCTTCACGATCCCCGATCCGAACACGGCGCCGATAAGAGCGAGCGCAACGTCGTGAGGACCGACGTAAGGCGCCGGTTTCCCGGTCAGGCGTACGCATACCACGCGCGGAGCGCCTATATCGTAGCTCATTTTGAGAAGCTGCTTTACGAGCTCAGGACCGCCTTCGCCGATCCCGAGAGTGCCGAGAGCGCCGTAACGGGTGTGAGAATCCGAACCGATTATCATTTTGCCGCATCCGGCAAAACGTTCGCGCATATAAGCGTGGATAACGGCTTCGTGCGCCGGAACGAATATGCCGCCGTATTTTTTGCACGCGGAAAGCCCGAATCTGTGATCGTCTTCGTTTATGGTGCCTCCAACGGCGCAGAGAGAATTGTGGCAGTTTGTCAGAACGTAGGGAACGGGGAAGCTTTCGAGCCTGCCGGTTGCGCGCGCGGTCTGTATTATGCCGACGTACGTTATGTCGTGAGAAGCCATCGCGTCGAAATTGACGCGGTATTTCCCGTCGCCGGTTTTTTCGCCGTGCGATTTTATTATCTTATACGCAAGCGTTTTTTCTCTTCCGCTTTCGCTTGGTTTTGAAGGCGTGAATCTGCCGTTATCGTATATAACGCCTTTATCGTAAATCTTGATCATATCATACCTCGCAGGTCAGTGTTTGTTTATCATCGATTCGCTTTTGTAAACCGAACCGGAGTACGGCATAACGTCTACCGTAAGAGAACAGCCGCATCCGTCGCACGGTACGTTCTTTGCGCGGATCGGAAGCGAGAGTTCGCCCGTCCCGCCGTAAAGCTTCGAACGCGAAGTGAATACTTCGGAATAAAATCCGGGATTCGGAACTCCTATGGTTTTGTTCTTTACGGGCTTGTCCGTAAAATTGAACACGCATATAACGAAGCCGGAAGGCGCGTATCTTACGAACGCCGTCAGTCCTTTCTCGTTTCTTATGAG
>CACYEW010000140.1 GCA_902773455.1 uncultured Ruminococcus sp. | reverse complement strand
GAGCATCACCGACGCGTTCGGTACGTTGATACCGACCTCGATCACCGTGGTCGAAACGAGTATATCGAGCTCGTTTTTCTCGAACGCCGTCATTATGGCTGTTTTTTCGGAGCTTTTCAGCTTGCCGTGCAGATATCCGACGCGAAGATCGGGGAAAACCTCCTTTGCAAGCGTTTCGGCGTAGGTAACGGCGGCTTTTCTTTTTCTGACCTGCCTGCCGTACGATTCCGCGCTGAATTTCTCGTTCACGACCTCCGCGGGCAGAAGCCCGTCGTCCTCTGTCTCCTCAACGCTCGGGCAGACGATATAAGCCTGCCGTCCTGCCCTCACCTGCGCTCTTATGAAATCGTATATTTTATCGCGCGACGATTCGTCGCGGTAGACGGTCCTTACCGGTATCCTTCCGGGCGGCATCTCGTCGATCACGGAAACGTCGAGATCGCCGAACAAAACGAGCGCGAGCGTGCGCGGTATCGGAGTCGCGCTCATAACGAGCAGATGCGCCCCTTCTCCCTTTGAAAGCAAGGCTTCTCTCTGCGCCACGCCGAAACGGTGCTGTTCGTCGCAGATGACAAGACCGAGCGATCTGAATTTCACCTTATCGGTAATAAGCGCGTGCGTGCCTATAACGAGGTCGCATTCGCCGTTTTCAAGCTCCGCGTATATGACCCGGCGGTTGGCGGCGGTAGTCTCGCCGGTGAGAAGTCTCACCGTAATACCGAGCGAGGAAAAAAGCGGAGCCGTGTCTTCATAATGCTGTTTTGCAAGTATTTCGGTCGGCACCATCAAAGCCGCCTGATACCCGTTTTTCACCGCGACGTAAGCGGCGAACTGGGCGCATACGGTCTTACCGGAGCCCACGTCGCCCGATACCATCCTTCTCATCGGAGCGGTCTTGTCCTTACGCGTGAGATCCGAATATATCTCGTTCATCGTACGCTTCTGCGCGCCGGTCGGCTCGAATTTCAAAAGTCCCGAAAAAGGCGAGCAGTCGCAGCCCTTCATATCCGCAAACGGCAGACTTTGCTTGTTTTTCTTGCGTTCGGTCACCCGTTTTGCAAATTCGTATATCTCTTCGAACGCGAGACGGCGTTTCGCCGCGCCTATGCTTTCGAACGATTTCGGATGATGTATCGCTCTTATCGCTTCGCCTCTCGGCATAAGCCCTTCTTTTATGCAGACGTCGGAGGGCAGATTTTCGGGTATCAAAACGTCGCTTCTGTCGATAAGCGAGGAAATGAGCTTATGTATCTGGGCAGACGGCAGTCCCTCCGTCGCCGGATATACGGGAAAAAGCGGAAGAAGATTATCCGAAAACGGCTCGTAAACGGGCGAGGTTAATTCGACTTGCCGTCCGAACCGCGCGACTTTACCGTAAAAACGGTAAACCGCGCCCACCTTCAGAGCGGTCCTTATATAAGCCTGATTGAAAAAAGTGATACTGCAGTTGCCGGTCCCGTCTGTGGCGGGGAGCTTGTACAGAACCTTGCCGCTTTTCGTTCTCGCCGAAGACGGCGGCGCGGAAACGGTCAGCACGAAAGAAGCCGTCTCCCCGTTCTGCGCGGACGCGACCGTCTTTACGTTGCCTCTGAATTCGTAAGCGCGCGGAAAATGATATAAAAGAGATCCGATGTCTTTTATACCGAGTTTATTCAGAAGAGCCGCTCTCGCCGTACCCACGCCGGCGAGATTTTTGATGTTTGTACCGAGATCGACCGTCATCGGATCCTCCGTTATTTTTTGAAGAGCTTGTCAAAACCGAGTTTTTTACGCAGTTTCAGCGCGTAAAGCTTCATTATCACGGTAATGAGGTAATCGAATACGAAAAACGCGAAATTGCCGAGCGCTATCGTGACGAAAAACATGGGCGAGCCTATGCCCGCGATATCGTCGAGCAGAAGAAATCTGACGCTCACGGCGTATATGATCATATATATCGCGTTGAAAGCGAAAAATTTGAATACGATCGAGAGTATTTTTCCCGTTCTGTCGAAAAACGGCTTCACTATCGGATATATCCCGAACAAAAGCGCGTAACAGATCGGCGTGAATTTGTTCGGCACGATCAGCATGGAGAGCACCGATACGGCGGCGTAAACGCAGAACGTCGGCTTTCTGCCGTATTCGACGAGAAGTATCAGCGTGAACGCCACGGTGAGCGCCGCTATCGTGAGATCGAGCATCTGAAACACGCTCGAAAGATAAATTATCGCAAGCTCCATCGCGGAAAAAACTCCGCAAAGAGCTATCATCCTTACACGTTCTTTCTGTTTCATGGTCCCTCCGTGTCAGCATCCTCCGCACGAACGCAGACAGCAGTTCAT
>CACYEW010000139.1 GCA_902773455.1 uncultured Ruminococcus sp. | reverse complement strand
TGCGAGCCGTAGCCGATTATCGCGACGGTCTTGCCGTCGAGTTTTTTGAGATCGCAATCCTGCTGATAAAAAATCCTTTGCATTTTTATATTTCTCCTTTATAAATAGATTTTATATTTTGATCCGGATCCGGATTCGCGCTGTTTTGCGTACCGTTCGTACACGGGTACGGCGCGCCCCAAAGAGAGTGAAACGGCTTTGGGAGGGAGTAGGGGGTTACCGGGGTTCCCCGTTGTGAACTTGTTCGCAACGGGGGTTCACGGTTTGGGGGTTGTAAGGGCGGGTACGCCCCAAGGGCGGCAAAGCCGCACGGATCGTCTCGCCGGCAACTCAACATTCAATTCTCGCCGTCTGCGGCATATCGCGTCCGCAAGAACATATCGCGTTCGGCAGAACATCTCGCGCCCGTTAGGGCATATCGCCTTTTTTGCGATATATCTGCTTGCGCAGATGCGATATATTCGCTGACGCGAATGCGATATATCTGCTTGCGCAGATGCGATATGTTTGCTTACGCAAACGTTATAGCAGAGCCTTCAGTTTTCTCAAAAAGTCGTACGCTTCCATCGGCGAGGTTATGTTGAGATCGAGCGCGGTGAGCGCGTCCCTTATCTCGTCGTTTGCGACGTTTTCCATAGTGATATTGAGATCCTCGAGCGATCCGATTTCCTTAACCTCTCTCTGCTTCGGGTTCTGCGCTTCAGTCAGGGCGAGTATCTCTTTCGCGCGGCGTATGACCTTTGCCGGTACTCCGGCAAGCTGCGCGACCTCGATGCCGTAGCTGTCGTTAGCGGCGCCTCTGACGATTTTTCGCAGGAAGCTGACCGTATCGCCGCGTTTTTTCGCGGCTATGTTGTAGTTTATGACGCCCGGCACGACGCCTTCCATAACGGTGAGCTCGTGATAATGCGTTGCGAAAAGCGTTTTCGCTCCGATCTTGTCCGCCGTGTATTCGACGACGGCGCGGGCGATCGACATACCGTCGAAGGTAGAGGTGCCTCTGCCGATCTCGTCGTAGATTATGAGGCTCTTTTTCGTCGCCCGTTTTAATATATACGCGACCTCGTTCATCTCGAGCATGAAGGTCGACGTGCCGGAGGCGAGATCGTCGGACGCGCCGACTCTCGTGAACAGCCTGTCGATTATGCCGATCTGCGCTTCGGACGCCGGTACGAAAGAGCCGATCTGCGCCATAACGGTTATCAGCGCGACCTGGCGCATATACGTCGATTTACCCGCCATATTCGGTCCGGTTATAAGCATCATTCTGTTGTTGACCGTGTCGAGATACGTGTCGTTCGGCACGAACGATTCTTCAACGAACCGCTCGACGACGGGATGCCTGCCGTTTTTGATGATTATTTTGTCGCCGTAATCGACCTCGGGCTTTACGTAGCCGTATTTTTCGGCGGCGACGGCAAGAGACAGAAGCGCGTCGAGCGTCGAAACGGCGTTCGCGGCGGCTCTGATCCTCGAAATGTTCGTGCAAAGGTACGACCTTATCTGACAGAAAAGATCGTATTCGAGCTTGACCGTCTTATCGGAGGCGCCTAAGATCGACGATTCGAGATCCTTCAGTTCCTCCGTGACGTATCTTTCGCAGTTTGTGAGCGTCTGTTTTCTTATGTATCTGTCGGGCACGAGATTGACGAGCGATTTCGTCACCTCTATATAGTAACCGAAAACGCGGTTGTATGCGACCTTGAGCGTCTTTATGCCCGTTTTTTCCCTCTCGGCGGCTTCTATTTTTCCGATCCACTTCGAGCCGTCGTTTATGATGCTGCGAAGATAGTCTATATCGGCGTTATAGCCGTCGCGTATCATTTTGCCCTCTCTTACGGTAAAGGGCGGTTCGTCGACTATCGCTTTGTTTATCAGCTCGACTATATCCGTCAGATCGTCGGTCTGATCGTAGAGATCGCGTATCATCTGACTTTGAAGACCCGCGACCGTCTCCTTTATCTTCGGTATCTTTTCAGCCGACTGCGCTATTGCGCGCAGATCTCTTGCGTTAGCCGTTTCGTAAACGAGCTTCGACGAAAGGCGCTCCAGATCGAGAACGCCCTTCAAGGCTTCCGAAAGCTCCTGCCTTGCGATGAAATCGAGATAAAGATCAGCTACCGCATCCTGCCTTTGCTGGATCCCGGCGACTGAACGCAGCGGCGATTCGACGTAAGAACGAAGCATTCTCGCTCCGCCGGACGTTTTCGTATGGTCGAGCGCCCATAAAAGAGAACCCTTCTTGTCGCCGGTGCGCATCGCCTCGCATAATTCGAGGCTCCTTCTCGTATTCACGTCGATCTCAAGAAACCTCTCGTTATCGTAGATCGAGAGGCGGTTTATGAACGAAATGTCGGTCTTCTGCGTTTCGATCACGTAATCGAGCGCCGCTCCCACGGCGCAAACGCAGGGCGACGGCAGTTCTTTTATATCGTCCTCCGAAAACTGCTTTTTGCAGAGGACGGCGGCTTTCGCCTCGTAAAATCTGTGCGGTTCGTTTTCGTTGACCGTACAGCAAAGGCGCTTTTTTACGTAATCGCAGAGAGTCTGCCGCTCCGACAACGGAAAGTTCGTTATTATCTCCTTCGGCAGAAACGTGCCGAGCTCGTTTATTATCTGCTTTTCGGTATCGTCCGCGCCTATCTGACAAACGCCTATATAGCCCGTGGAGATGTCGGCGAAGCAGACGGCGGATCCGTCGACGCCTATATACACGGAAGAAACGTAATTGTTCTTATCCTCGGTAAGCATCTCCGACTGCGTGACCGTGCCGGGGGTTATGACGCGGATTATGCCGCGCTTTACTATTCCCTTCGCCGTCGCCGGATCCTCGAGCTGCTCGCATATGGCGACCTTGTAACCGCGCGATACGAGCTTCGCTATATACGGCTCAACGCTGTGAAACGGCACGCCGCACATCGGCGCGCGTTCTTCCTCGCCGCAGTCTCTGCCGGTAAGCGTGAGCTCAAGCTCCTTTGACGCGATCTTTGCGTCGTCAAAAAACATCTCGTAAAAATCTCCGAGACGGTACATCAGTATGTGATCTTTATAATCTTTTTTAATCTCCAGATACTGCAGCATCATCGGAGTCATGGGTCATACCTCCGTTATCAGTGACACCCGTCGCAGCCGTCGCAATGATGATTGCACGGACGTTTGCCCGTGATCCTGAACGTGATCTCGCCGTAGACCTTCTCCATAAGCTCGTCCGCTTCGGCTTTGGCTTCCGCGTATTCTTTCATTATCGGGTGATCCATTATCCCGTCGTAGAGAGCGCCGAGCTCTTCCTCGAGCTTTGCGTATACTTCCTTATCGTCCTTATGGGCTCTCATACCGGCGGCGAAAGCGTTGTACTTTTCTATCGACTGCAGAAATTCCGCGTCGGATTCGTATTTTTCCGTCGCGGCGGTAAGTCTTTTCATTTCCTCGGTCTCTTTGATCAGCTCGCCGAGTTCGGCTGCTTTTTCGATTATCTTATCCATTTTTTATCCTCACATTATTTCTCCGATAAGCACGAAAGGCCGCGCCTCGGTTATTTTCACGTTTACGTATTCGCCCTCTTCTGCTTTTCCGCTGAAGCAGACGTTTTTGCCGCCGTCGGTCCTGCCGGCAAGCATATCCGCGTCTGTCTTGCTTATCCCGTCGCAGAGAACTCTTACGGTCTTATTCAGATACGTTTCGTTTATTTTCTGCCCTATGCCGTTCTGCAGATCGAGCATCCGTCTGAATCTCTCGCCTTTGATATCGTCCGGCACCTGATCTTCGTATTCCGCCGCCGGAGTGTTTTTGCGCTTCGAATAGATGAACGAATAGACCATATCGTATTTTATATCGGAAAGCGCCTGCATCGTCAGATCGAAATCCTCTTCCGTCTCACCCGGGAAACCGACGATTATATCGGAGGTGAGCACGACGCCGGGTATCTTCTCTCTCGCGTAGGAGACCAGCTCCTTGTACGATTCGAGCGTATACCTTCTGTTCATCCGTTTCAGTATCCTGTCGGAGCCGGATTGAAGCGGAAGATGCAGCTGCGGAGCGCATTTTTCGCACCTCGCCATCGTATCTATCAGCTTTTTCGTCGCGTCCTTCGGGTGAGAGGTCATGAAGCGCAGAGTAAAATCGCCGTCGATCGCGTTTATATCGGACAAAAGCTCGGCGAACCCGTAGTCGGGGTAAAGCGTTTTTCCGTATGAATTGACGTTCTGGCCGAGAAGCGTTATATCCTTCACGCCGTCGGCGATAAGCTCTTTCGCCTCTTTTATGATATCCTCTTTCGTTCTGCTCCGTTCTCTTCCGCGCACGTGCGGAACGACGCAGTAGGTGCAGTAGTTGTTGCAGCCGTACATCACCGAAAGCCACGCGCGGTAACTGCATTCGCGCATAACGGGCAGATCTTCGGCTATATTGCCCTCGTCTTCCGCGTCGAGCATAAACAGGCGTTTCTTTTTCGTCAGCCGCGCGTATATTATCGACGGCAGCTGCCAGAGATACGAGGTGCCGAACGCGAAATCGACGTACGGATATTTGAACTTTATATCGTCGAGCCGGTGCTCCTGCGAGACCATACAGCCGCAAACGCCGATCATAAGCGACGGTTTTTTCTCTTTAAGATGCTTATACTGTCCCGTGACCGAAAGAGCGCGCACCTCGGCGTGCTCTCTTACCGCGCAGGTATTGACGAGGATCAGGTCGGCTTCTTTGACGTCGTCCGTCTTTTCGTAACCCATGTCAGAAAGCATACCGGCAAGACGTTCGCTGTCCGCCTCGTTCTGCTGGCAGCCGTACGTCACGACAGAGAAACGGAGCGCTTCGCCCCGTTCGCTTGACAGTCCGTTCAGTATAAGCCTGACCTTCTCAGCGTATTTTTTCTGATATTCAAGCTCTTCTTTGCTTATGATCTTCGTCATCGTTTTTACCTGTATAACGCGCTGAGTGCGCTTTGTCGTATCATTGATAAACCGGCAAAGAAAGTCGCGTAAGCGACACCTTCACTATTCACTATTCACTATTCACTCTTAACTCGCGTCAGCTCGCCGCGCTCCCCAAGGGCGGCTGATGCCGCAGGGAAGCCGCGCAGGCGGCATTCGATTCCGGTTTATTTATCCAGTCTCTGTTCGAGCTTTTCGAGTTCCTTATAGAGTCTCTTCGGCACTCTCTTGCCTACGAGAGCGTAGAATTCCTTAATATTCGCTATATCGGCTTTCCACGATTCCGTATCGATCGAAAGCAGTTCTTTGAGCGTTTTTCTCTTGAGTTTGAGTCCTTCGAGGTTGATATCGGTGACCTTCGGAACGTAGCCGATCGCGGTCCTCTTCGCGCCGACCTTGCCGTCGCAGCGGTCGAGTATCCATTTGAGCACTCTCATGTTGTCACCGAAGCCGGGCCAGATGAAATTGCCCTCGTCGTCGGTACGGAACCAGTTGACGTGGAATATCTTCGGCGGGTTCGGTATCTTTTTGCCCATGTCGAGCCAGTGCTTCCAGTAATCGCCCATATCATAGCCGACGAAGGGCCTCATGGCCATCGGGTCGCGGCGTACAACGCCTATGGCGCCGGCTGCCGCGGCGGTCGTTTCGGATGCCATTATGGAGCCTACGAACGTGCCGTGCTGCCAGGAGAACGACTGATATACGAGCGGAGCGGTCTTGGCGCGTCTGCCGCCGAATATGATCGCCGAGAGCGGTACGCCGGCGGGATCGTCGAATTTATCGGATACGCAGGGGCAGTTCTTCGCCGGAGCGGTGAATCTCGAGTTCGGATGTGCGCCGGAGGTGTTGATCTTATCGGCTTTATCGTACTTTCTGTAATCCCACGGTTCGCCCTTCCAGTTGATCGCGTGCTTCGGCGGACGGTCGTTCAGGCCTTCCCACCATACCGTATTGGTATCGAGATCGTGACATACGTTTGTAAAGATGGTGCCGGATCTCGTTGCGGCGAGAGCGTTCGGGTTCGATTTTTCGTTAGTGCCGGGAGCCACGCCGAAGAAGCCGTTTTCGGGGTTGATCGCCCAGAGCCTGCCGTCGGAGCCGACGCGGAGCCACGCGATATCGTCGCCCACGCACCAGACCTTATAACCTTTTTTCCTGTAATATTCCGGCGGAACGAGCATCGCGAGATTCGTTTTTCCGCAGGCAGACGGGAAAGCCGCGCCCACGTATTTTATCTCGCCGTCGGGCGACTGCAGACCGAGTATGAGCATATGCTCGGCCATCCAGCCTTCGGTTTTTCCGAGGAAGGACGCGATACGCAGAGCAAAGCACTTTTTGCCGAGCAGAACGTTGCCGCCGTAAGCGGAGTTTACGCTCCATATCGTTTTGTCTTCGGGGAAATGGCAGATGTAGCGGTTATCGGGATCGAGCGTTCCGGTCGCGTGAAGACCTTTGATGAACGACTCGTCGAGATATTTGCCGACCGCCTCGCCGGCTCTCGTCATTATGACCATGTTGAGCACGACGTATATCGAGTCGGTGAGCTCGACGCCGTATTTGGCGAATTCGGATCCGAGCTGTCCCATCGCGTACGGGATGACGTACATCGTTTTGCCGACCATGGAATTTTTGTAGAGCTTTTTCAGAGTTTTATAGCACTCTCTCGGCGCTATCCAGTTGTTGATATTGCCGGCGTCTTCTTTCTTCTTCGTACATATGAACGTTCTCGCCTCTACTCTCGCGACGTCGTTGACCGCGGTCCTGTGCAGGTAGCAGTCCGGCAGAAGCTCCTGATTGAGTTTTATCATCTCGCCCGTTTTGCACGCCTCGGCGCGGAGCTCGTCGATCTGTTTTTCCGAACCGTCGATCCACACGATCCTGTCGGGGTTCGTAAGCGCGGCGCATTCTTCGATCCAGTTAAGAACGTATTCGTTGTTCGTGAGCGGTTTATTTTCGAATTTCATCGCAGTTACCTCTTTTCTGTCCGCTTCTGGCAAAATCAGTTTCCGAAATTGCCTCACTATATTATATAACCAAAACGTATTATTTTTCAACATTAAAATCTCACAAAACCGTTAATATTACCCCCTGAATATTTTCGATTTGTTCATTTATTATTGCAAATAGATGTTGACATTCTGTCCAAAAACGTGTATAATTTGAAAAGGACTGCGAGGTGTATCGGTTTAATGGAAAACAGCATTCATAAGAAAATTAAAAAAAGAATATATTCTTCTCTGCCGGGAAGCGTTTTCGTTCCTTCTGATTTTGCCGACATAGCGAGTCAGTCGACGGCGTCGAAATCGCTGTGCCGTCTGTGCGACGCGGGGCTCCTCTGCCACCTGATGCAGGGCGTTTTCTGGCTGCCCGACAACGGATCCCACCCCTCGCCCGACAAGGTCGCTCACGCGATAGCGCGGAGCAAGGACTGGCGCATAATGCCCTGCGGCAAGACTGCGCTGTATATTCTCGGTCTCGAATCCGACAGACCGAAAAAATGGACTTACGTTACAAACGGGACCTACCGCAGATATTCGTACGGAAATTACAAAATAGAATTCAACAACACCGTCAGCCGGTTCATGGACGCGCTTTCGGATTCGTCTGCGATGCTCGTTCAGGTGCTCAAAGCGTACGGAAAGAAAAACGTTTCCGAAGAGCTTCTGAAAACGATCAGGTCGTATTTTGAAGACGCCGAGGCGATAGTTCTCGAAGAGATACACGACACTACGGACTGGATAGCCGACGCGGTCATAAAAATGTTTTCATAATCTATAAGGAAGGTTTTTCAGCATGGGCAAGCAAATCCTCGACGGCGCTTTATTCGAAGAAATGGTCAAAGCCGGCGCCGCAAACCTCTACGCTTTCAGAGAAGCGGTAAACGATCTGAACGTATTCCCGATACCTGACGGCGACACGGGCGACAATATGTATCTCACCATAGATTCCGGAGCTTCCTCCGCTTCCGGCGGAAAAGCGGCTCTCGGAGCGGCGGCTTCACGCATGGCGAAGGGGATGCTCCTCGGCGCGAGAGGCAATTCCGGCGTTATACTGTCGAGAATATTCGCAGGCATAGCAAGCGGCTTCGACGGCGCCGAAACGGCTGATCTTCAAGCCGTGGCGGAAGCTTTCCGTCAGGGTTCGAAAGAAGCGTATAACGCCGTATCGAACCCCGTCGAGGGCACGATACTGACGGTTTTCCGCGACGCGGTCGATTTCGCGGGCGGCAGAGTCGGAGGCGAAAGCGATCTCGACACGTATTTCGACGATCTGATAGCCGAGCTTCGCCGTTCTCTCGAGCGTACGCCCGATCTGCTCGACGTTCTGCGCGAGGCGGGAGTCGTCGACAGCGGCGGAGCGGGTCTCGTATACATTGCCGAGGGTATGAAAAACGGTCTTGACGGCGTTTCGTTCACGTCGGCGGGCAAAGCGGTCGACAAAGCGGCGAAGCCGATAGATATCGATACCTTCACCGAGGATACGGAGCTGGAATTCGGCTACTGCACCGAGGTGCTCATCAGACTTCAGAACAAAAAGACCGACATAGCGAATTTCGATATAAACGATTTCAAAGCCAAGCTCGAAGCGATAGGCGAATCGGTCGTCGCGTTCGTCGACGGATCGATCGTCAAGGTGCACATACACACGATGACGCCCGGTCAGATACTTGATTTCTGCCAGAGATACGGCGAGTTTCTCACGCTGAAGATCGAAAACATGATGCTCCAGCACAACGAGACGACGATAGAAAACAAGACCGAGTTCAAGA
>CACYEW010000138.1 GCA_902773455.1 uncultured Ruminococcus sp. | reverse complement strand
AGAGTGGAAGCGTGCGGCAGCTGCGGCGGTTCCGGCGCGGCGCCCGGCACCTCTCCCGTCACGTGCCGTAAATGCGGCGGCAGAGGCGTGGTCACGACCACGACCCGCACGATGCTCGGCATGATGCAGCAGCAGACCACGTGTCCCGACTGCGGCGGCAGAGGAAAGACCGTATCGTCTCCCTGCCCCGACTGCAGGGGTAAGGGCTTCGTCAGAGTGAACAAAAAGCTCGAGGTCAACATTCCCGCGGGTATCGACAACGGTCAGCAGCTCTCCGTGAGAGGTCAGGGCGACGTAAGCACGAACGGAGGACCCACGGGCGATCTGATAATCGAAGTGGCGGTAAAGCCGCATTCCGTGTTCACGCGCGAGGATTACGATATTTACTGCGAGATACCGATAACGTTCGCGGAAGCCGCGCTCGGAGCGGAGATAGACGTACCGAGCCTCGAAGGCAATATCAAATATACGATACCCGAAGGCACGCAGACCGGTACGCAGTTCAGACTGTCCGGCAAGGGCATCAAATACGTCAATTCGCAGAGAAAAGGCGACCTTATCTTCACCGTGACCGTGGAGACGCCGAAGGGACTGAACGAAAAGCAGAAACAGCTTCTGCGCGATTTTTCCGTTTCCTGCGGAAAGACGAATTTCAAGAACAAACAGAAATTTTTCGATAAGATCTTCAAGGATAAGAAATAATGGATTACATTCAGATAAAAGTTACGTGCGCGTCGTCCGATCTTGACGTCGTTTCGGCGGTAATGAGCGCTGTCGACAGCGGACTTATGATAGAGGATTATTCCGACCTCGAAGAGAATTTCAGAAACGTAAACGCCGATCTGATCGACGACGAGCTTCTTTCCGCCGATAAAACGAGGTCTGCCGTCAGCGTGTTCATATCGGAAGAGCGCAACCAGGGCGAAGCCGTGTATTTCATAAAACAGCGCCTCGATCTCGAAAAGATAAAATATGAGATCGAAGTCATAAACGTATGCGACGAGGACTGGGCAAATTCGTGGAAGAAATACTACCACCCGATAAAGATCGGCAAACGGCTCGTCGTCGTTCCCGCTTGGGAGCACTACGACGCCGCGCCGGATGAGCTCACCGTGATAATGGATCCCGGTATGGCGTTCGGTACCGGCACGCACGAGACGACGAGGCTCGTTATGGCACAGATCGAAAAATATCTCAAGCCGGGCGACGCCGTGCTCGACGTGGGAACCGGCAGCGGCATTCTTTCAATATGCGCTTCTCTTCTCGGCGCGAAAAGCGTCAACGCGTACGACATAGACCCGACGGCGGTACGGATAGCAAAAGAAAACGCCAAAATAAACGGCAGAACAAATATCAAAGTCGGCGAAAGCGACCTTTTATCGGGCGTCGAACGTAAAAAATACGATCTTATCTGCGCGAACATCGTCGCGGATATAATCATAAAAATGAGCCCGGATCTGTATTCCTTCGCTCACGAAGGCACGACGTTCATCGCGTCGGGCATACTCAACGAGCGCAGGGACGAAGTGCTTGCGGCGATGGAAAAAACGCCCTTCCGCTTCGTCGACGGCATCGACGAAAACGGCTGGTGCGCGCTGATATTCATCTGCGGATGACGGTCCGGGCATGATCATTACCATGTTTTCAATCACGATTTTATCAGAAAAAAAGCCAAGTTTTCATGTGTGGTATGGCGATCCGGTATATTGATAGGAGGTTGTTACGAAAAAGTATATTTTCAGTCAGCAAACAATTATAGTTTTAATATTATGCGTCAGTATATCATTGTATAGTTGTGCTATGTTTTCAAACAAAGAATCACCATTATGGCAGAAGTGTGAGATGACTGCATATTCCGGGATACCGGCAGTCATTCAATATAAAATTTCGGGATGTGACGTTAAAATATTGGAAAAAGATGGATATGGTAGAGTATTGTTTTCACTTAATGATAAGTGGCAAAACTTTAAAGGCGTTGCTGTTATGCAGGGATATGATGACGAATCGGTATT
>CACYEW010000137.1 GCA_902773455.1 uncultured Ruminococcus sp. | reverse complement strand
GAAAGTATCTTGTCAAGCGTCAGTCTGATCTCCTGATCCGGCGTAAGCGAGAAACTGACCCCGTATTCACGCCCTTCGACCAGATTCATAGCCGTTTTCGGGTCGAGCTCGGCGCACAGATACCATTCGGCGGACGCCGCGATCTTTCCCACCGCGTATCCGTAGGAGGTGGAGTCGAGCTGCTCGGCGGAGGAGTCGAGCAGACCCTTCAGCTCGCCGTACGAAACGCCTTTTAGCGCTTTCGCCGTCATGATCCTTTCGTATCCGTCGACGTCGTACATGAAATAACCGGAAACGTTCGTATAAACCGTTTCCGCCGGCGTTCCGTTGTTTCTGACGATGCCTTCGCGCCGCTCGCGCAGCGAAGCGATCTCCGCGTTGAAATTCACTCTCGCGTTCGTTATTATCTCTCTGCGGTTAAAATTCACGAGAAGCCTGTCAAGCTTCGACGTGACGCCGCCGTAATCTCCGTCCTCGGCTTTCTGCCTTAACGCGTAATAAAGCCGGTTTATCTCGGCGTCCACGGCTTTGGTCGAGTTGTCGGAAACGGATCCGCTGTCGTTCAGTATCGACAGCTGTCTGTCTATAAGGGAAAGCTCTTTGTCCGATCCCGCCGCTTTATCATATATCCGTACCACCGGAGTGTCTTTGGCGACGCGTTCGCCGTCGGCAAACAGTCTGTCGAGCGAACCGTAACGCGTTCCGTAAAGCACGGTCTCGTCGCGGAAGATCACTCCCGTCACGTTCACCGTATCGGAAAGCTCCGCGGCTTCGACCGTCTCCACGATCATTTCCGTGCTGAACAGCTTTATCACGTGATAGATCATATAAACGGATACGGCTATCGCGATCAGCCCGAAAAATATATAAAGTAAGATCTTTTTGACAAGTCCGTTATTTTCCATTTCGTTCACTTTCCCGTAAATTCAGAAACCGCTTTTTCGGCGTCTTCGTAAGAGTTGATCTTCACGCCGTCGTACGACGAAAACCAGGTAAGCTGTCTTTTCGCGTAATTTCTCGTCGCCTGCTTCAGCTTGTCCGAAGCCTCCGAAAGGCTCTTTTCACCGTTTATGTATCCGAAAAGCTCCTTATATCCTATCGCCTGATACGCGGTAGTACCCGGGCGGAGATCGCCCGACGAAAGCAGTCTTTCCGTCTCGTCGACGAGCCCTTCCGCGATCATTTCGTCAACGCGGCGGTCTATTCGCGAATAAAGCTCCGCTCTGTCGCCGAAGCCGGTCAGAAGCAGAAGAAAATCGTATTCGGGCGAAAACCTCTTTTGTATCCTGTCAAGCTCTGTTTTCGTTTTGCCCGTGGTATAATATATCTCAAGCGCGCGTACGACGCGCTTTTTGTTGTTTTCGTGCGTTTTTTGCGCCGATACCGGATCTATTCCGTACAGCTCGAGCCAAAGCCCGTGCGCGTCCCTTTTGATCAGTTCTTCGCGCAGAGTCCTGTCCGCAGACGAATCCGCGCCGTAGTCGGTCGGATGCAGAAGCGATTCGATATAAAGCCCCGTGCCGCCGCAGATTATCGGCAGCTTTCCGCGTGAAAGTATATCTTCGATCGCCGCTTTGGCGTCGGAGTTGAATTCGGCGACCGAATAATCCTCGTAAGGCTCGCGTATATCGATCAGATGATGCGGTACGGCCGCCTGCTCTTCTTTGCTCGGCTTAGCGGTGCCAATATCCATCCGCCTGTATATCTGCATACTGTCCGACGAGATTATCTCTCCGCCGAACGCCGAGGCAAGCCTCAGCGCGACGCCCGATTTTCCGCTCGCCGTCGGCCCGGCGATAATTACGGCTTTTTTTCTGTTGAGTTCGTTTTCTTTGTTTGTTT
The DNA here is from genome assembly GCA_902773455.1 of uncultured Ruminococcus sp. GTDB lineage: Bacteria > Bacillota > Clostridia > Oscillospirales > CAG-272 > UBA1248. Next base: position 267 of record CACYEW010000137.1, on the reverse strand, counting down.
CTGACATAATTATACTTATCTTTTATTCCGTGTCAATAGTATTGATGAAATCACCCGTAATTTTTGACCGTTTTGCCCATAATTTTCTAACGGTGTTTCGCGCCCGAAGGACGATCCGTTCCGCCGTTTGATGAATCGATCCCGTCGCTTGCGGGGGAACCCCCACCCGGGCGGCTGACGCCGCAGTGAAATCGCCTCCGGCGGTTAAATACGCTTCGCGTGTGAAATTTGCCTCCGCGAACCCCCGAAAATTCGCAAGCTCATTTT
>CACYEW010000136.1 GCA_902773455.1 uncultured Ruminococcus sp. | reverse complement strand
GCGATACGGATCTCGGGTATCTTGATAAACTCAAAGCGTCGTTCGATAATTATTATTCGGTCGCCGGATTCAATGGCATAAACGGCGCGGATATACCGGAAGACAAATACGTAAAGCCCGACGGAGCGGAGAACTATTATTACAACCTTATAAACGGCGCGGTAGTGAACGCGGAAAACATCGAAAAAGGTCTGACGATCACCGTCGACGGCGTCGATTTCAAGGTTTATATGACGTGGTGGAAAGAGGCGAGATACGTCAACAGCACCTCGATCATAACGAAAATGATCTTCGGAGATCACAGCGTTCTGTTCTTAGGCGACGCGGCGTCCGATTCCGGTAAGAGACTTCTTCAGATGTATTCCGGAGAAGAGCTCAAATCCGAATACGTTCAGATGGGACATCACGGTCAGGGCGGACCCGATAAAGATTTCTACGACGCGATCGACGCGAAGGATTCCATACGTCTGTGGCCGACGCCTGTCTGGGTGTGGACGAATCATAAGACGTTTAAGATCGGCGAGACGCGCAAATGGCTCGATCTGCCCGAAGACGCGACCGTTTTCAAAAAAGAAGGATATCTTAAAACGGGCAAAGACCTCATCGCCGGCGTAACGAACAGATTCCCGAACCAGGGAGATAAATTCGACAAATGGAAGAAAGCGATCATCAGCTCCCAGCGCGTCGCGGTGTTTGAAAAATAAATCTTAAATAACGACCCGAAACCTCCGTTCAAACGAGGCACTCTGATGTGCATTTTATAAAAAACCGGCTGAATCAAGGATGTACGATCCTTGTTTAAGCCGGTTTTTGCCATATATCGCGTTATATAGATATAACGGCGTTTTCGTAATATCAGTATCATGCGAGTGAATTAACAAAAACATCTTTATATAAAAAATAAAACTGCGAGACGCGTTTTAAAAATCTTTTCGGAAGCGCTGAAGAAACAAAAAATTATAATAATAGAAATATATAAAATAAAAAAAATACATATTATTTGTCGAATAATGTCTTGAAAATATTTATATATGTGTTATAATATTTAATAAGAAAGAAACAAACTTGTAAATTTATCTGCTGCCTGAGTGTTATCGGCGCTGTTCAGCCGAAAATTCAGATGCTTTTATACAGGAGAAAGAATAATGAAAAAGAGAATCCTCAATATTCTTACGGTCATACTGATCTGCGGTATGATACTCGTTTATATGCCGATTACAGCGTCAGCCGAATCGCTGTATATAAGAAAGATCGTGTCGGTCGTTTACGACGATTCGGGAAGTATGGTCGGTTCAAAATGGGCTTACGCAAACTACGCCATGCAGGCTTTTTGCGGAATGCTGAACAGCGAGGATCAGTTATATATTACGTATATGACAAAAGCGGGAGTATATAATTACGAACCGGAAAAGATCGATTTATCGTCGTCCGGTATACAGAATTCAGTATACTCGATCAAGAATCATCTTGATACGGGCGGTACTCCGTACTCCGCCGTGACGGAAGCGTTCGACAAATTAAAGAGCGTCGACGATTCAAACCCCAATACGCAGTACTGGCTCGTAATAATCACAGACGGTGATTTTAACGACGACGTATATACAAAAAAGGACCTCGAGAAGAATTTCAAAGCGTACGCACAGACGGAAATGCCGAATAAGACAAAACCTCAGGTGATAATGCTGGGGATCGGCAATTCCGTTACTGTTCCGGACGAAGATCAAAGCAATGGCGTTTACGTGTATAAATCGGCTGATGCTTCCGGTATCATCGATTCGATGTCTCAAATGGCTGACAGGATATCCGGCAGAACCAGGCTGAAAAAAAGCGATATAAAGAAGATCGACGGTAAAACCATCAGCGTTTCGTCTTCTATACCTCTTTTGAATATCGCCGCTTTCGTTCAGGGATCCGGAGCGCGTATCGACAAAGCTGAGATCGTCGGTGAAAAAAGAGATATTCCGATAACGCGGAAAGCCGAGCTCGGTTACAGCGGTTACGGAGAAGACCTCAGCGGCGGCGCTTTCCTTCTGGGAGATTCGAAAAACGTGATCAGCGCGGGAGATTATACCGTCAGATTTGATAAAGAGATCGATCTTGACAACGTGATCGTTTTGTACGAGCCCGCGCTTGAGGTAAGAATGTCGGTCACGCTCAACGGCAAGGAACTTTCGGATTTCAGCGAACTGCGTAATTCGATGGAAGGCGATACGGTATCCGTTTCGTACAAAATATTTGAAATGGGTACGAATAATGAGATCTCGCCGTCTCTTATGCCGTCGGGAACGAAATTTGATCTTGAAGTGTTCGAAGACGGAAAATCCGTAGTGAAGGATAATTCCGAAAAAAGGAAAATCGATTCTTATACGCTCAAAAACGTGAATACGTCGATAAAGGCTTCCGTTACGATAGAAGGCTTCAACCCGATCGAGTATTCCGTTGATTTCAAGCCGGACGTTTACGTGCCGAGAGTTGTTTACACGGTTTCGGCGGAGTTTGTAAATAATATAAAAAGCGTTAAGCTTGACGATATAGCGGCAAATACAGATACCGCGATAGCCTTTACCGTATATGCCGACGGAAACGCTTTAACGGATCCTTCCGAGGTCAAGGCGCTTAATCCCGTCATCAGCGTTTCGCCCGACGGAAACAGCGGTACAGTCACTTACACAGCCGACGGAAAGATCGTATATCTGCCGACCGCGGCAAAAAATCCGTCTCCGGCTTCGACGGACAGCTTCAACGTCAGCGTAAAGTGCACGCTTGACAACGGAGCGTTCGCAAGCGAGACTTATACGGTGCTGATATCGTCATACGAGGTGATCGCGGTAAGCACGAATGATTCCGTGAAGAAAACGGAACTGTTTGACAATAAGGTATCCGTGTCGTTTTACATAAAGAAGGACGGAGTAAGGCTTGATAAATCAAGCGTCGAGAATAATATATCGGTGTCGCTCAACGAAGAATACGCCGGACTCAAAACGAAGACAGACGTATCTGACGACGGCATGATAACCGTAACGCCGCACAGCGAAGAACAGTACGAGCTGAACTTCTGGAAATGGTGGGGCAATTACATACATTACTGGGGACTCGAAAGCAAAGATATCACCGTAACGCTGAACCATCCTTTCGGCTCCGCGGATAATACGATAGACGTGATCGGAGCAGGCCTGAAATACGAACTGTTAAACGTAGGGCTTCCGCTTTTTATCGAGTTTATACTTGTTGCGGTGATCGCGGCGTACCTTATCAGATATTTTACGAAAGCCCGTTTCGCTCCTAACGGCATGATTTACGTCGGAACGATAACTCTGTGTAAAGACAGAAGTGGAAATCGCTGGCATTCGATACAGCTTAACGAGTATCCGCTAAAGGATTATAATAAATTCAAATATCTTTGGAATCCTTTAAAAGAGTTGACGATCGACGAAGTGGGAGTCAGCATAACCGCCGCACACGGCAACCAGATAATCTGCAATGAAGCTTTTCCGTGGTACTCAAGCTCCATTAAAGACAGAGCCAAGGGAATCACCGTAAACTCTCCTGCGGATATCGTCAACTATTGCCTCAGCAGATCTTATATGGATATAGAAGAAATCCCGACAAAATACGTAATGAATCAGCAAAACGCACTTTTGACTTCAAACAATAAGATGTCTTATTT
>CACYEW010000135.1 GCA_902773455.1 uncultured Ruminococcus sp. | reverse complement strand
TGAGCGGCGCTGAAATCACCGTTGAAGACGCGGTTTACAACGGCGGACAGCAAAGCCCCGGCGTAACGGTAAAGATCGGCGAAACAACGCTTACCGAAGGCGTCGATTACAGAGTTTTGTACGACGGCGGGATCGGTCCGGGCGAAGCAGGGCTGATGATCATAGGCACGGGCGACTACTGCGGATATACGACCGTTACGTACGTTATCGCGGAAAATACGGCTCTTTCCGGCGACGTCAACGGCGACGGTACGGTGGACGGCAGAGACCTCATAAGGCTGCGCAAATATCTCTCTGAATTCGACGGCGATCAGCCCGCGGTATCCGTCGTGATATTCCCCGGCGCCGACATGAACGGCGACGGCGTGATAAACGGTATAGACCTTATACGTTTGAGAAAAACGCTCAGCGCGGCATAAAATTCGCAAAACAAAACTCCGGACGATCCGTCCGGAGTTTGTTTTTTTCTTATGCGCGGCCGCAACCGGTCCTCCGCACCGGGCGGACGTACGGTTTTGTTTTGATATATCCGCTTACGCAAATACCGTCAGTCTCCGTTTTCCTCCCCGAGCGTTACGATCCTGTCGGACAGTTCTTCCGCTTCTTCTTCGGAGTGGGTTATCATAAGCACGGTCTTACCTTTGAGCTCGGATTTTATGAGCTCGCGCATCGCGGAATGCGTTTCGGCGTCGAGCTCGCGCAGCGGCTCGTCGAGAAAGAACACGTCTCCGCCGTAACAGAGACAGCGGCAGAGGGAAAGTCTTCTCTTCATACCGCCCGAAAGCTCGTCCGGATATTTTTTTATATGCTCGGACAAGCCGACCTTGCGCAGATATCCGAGCGCCCTTTCTTTATCCGGGCATACCGCCGTGATGTTTTCGTATGCGGTAACGTGCGGCAGAAGTCTGTTTTCCTGGAAGCAGAACGAATATTTGCCGCCGTCGGATAAAACGGTGCCGGAATCCGGCTTTTCAAGCCCTGCGGCGATACGCAAAAGCGTGGTTTTGCCGCAGCCGGATCTGCCGGTAAGGCAGACGAATTCACCGTCGGATACCGTAAGGGAGACGTCTTTCAGCACTTCGTTATCGCCGTACGATTTGTATATATGCTCAAGCTTTAACATCGCCGCGCCTCCTCTTTTTGAATATCGCTTTGAAAATCACCTCGAACGCCGCGCTTACGGCGATAACGGCGAGCGTTACAGCGAACGTTTTCGACGTTTCGAGATATATTTTTGATTCGTAAAGATCGGCGCCGAGACCGAAGGCGGGATTGCAGATCACCTCCGCCGCTACGCCCGCTTTCCACGCCATACCGATGCCGACCGTTGCAGACGTCGAAAAATACGGCAGGGCGGACGGGATATAGAGCTTGAATATTTTGTTTTTTCTGCTCATATGAAACGCGTCAGCCATTTCGAGGAGCTGTTTATCGACCGAGGTAAAACCGGTATAGACGTTCTGCGCGACTATCGGCACGACGATGAGCATCGTAGCGACCGCCGGCACGGTCTGCCTTGAGAGCCATACGAGAAGTATGATTATGACAGACGCGACGGGCGTTGCTTTCATGACCGAGATCAGAGGCACGGTTAAAGCGCGGCCGACCTTCGACAAGTACGAAACAGACGCGAGCATGACCCCGGTAAGCACCCCCAGAAGAAATCCCGCGCCGATACGCAGGATCGAGGTGAGAAGCGAAATATAAAAGCCGGACGTCTGCAAAAGCCTGAACAGCTCGGCGACGGTCGTTACGACCGACGGCAGTAAAAGCTCTTTGTCGACTATCATCGCCGCCGCCTGCCATACGGCGAGCCAGAACACGACGGCGAGGATATAGGGCAGTTTTTTCTTAAACTTCATTCTGTTCCACCTTTTTGAGCGTAAAGCAAAGGGCGAAATACTCGTTATACACGCTTTCGGCGCGTATCGAGCCGCCGTGAGATTCTATGATCTCCTTACATATCGACAACCCGAGACCTGCGACGGAACGGCTCGTATCGGTAGTATACATCGGCTCGAATATCTTATCGAGCTGATCCGGCTTCACGCCTTTGCCGTCGTCGCGTATCGTAAACAGCACTTCTCCGCCCTTATCCTCGGCGGAAACGGTGACCGTCAGCGCGTTTTTACCGGAATGGCGTACGGAATTCGTGACCGCGTTCATAAAAACGCGCATCAGCCTGCCCGTATCGGCGTAAACCGTGGCGTTTTCGCATTCGCACTTATCGAATACGACAGTGAGCCCGTCGCGGAGCATTTCGGTCCTTATGCTGTTTTCGGCGTCGGATAAGATCTTTTTCACCGTGACGAATTCTTTTTTGAGACTCAGCTCGAGATTGTGACTCAGATAATCGTCGAACCCGATAACGGTCTGCTGTATGACCTTCGCTTTTTCGTAGATAGTCGAAAGATATTTCTTTCTTCTCTCCTCCGACAGATTGGGGTTCTGCAAAAACTCTGCGTAACCGAGAACGGAGGTGAGCGGCGTTTTTATATCGTGCGAGATCGAGGCGATGATCCTCGTCTGCGCGGCTTTTTCATCCTCGAGCTTTGACAAAAGCGTCATATAACTGTTATACAGCTCGCCTATCTCGTCGGCTCTCTCGGTCTTCTGAGGCTTGCCGCCCGTCTTGATTCGCTCGTTCAGCCGCTTTACCGGCAGGCTGACGGTAAGTCCGAATATCAGAGCCGCGGCAATCACGGTGGCCGCGATCACGGCGACGATAAGAGCGGCTTTGACCGGCGCGCCGAGTTCTGAGTTGAAGATCATTATCGCCGCCGCTGTATCCGCGGCAGACGAGGCGGCGGTCACCGCCGCAAGCTTGAAATTGAGTTTCATATTCAGCTTTGAGGGGGCGAAAATCTGTAGCCGACGCCCCATACCGTTTTGATATACGTGCCTTCGATATCTATTTTATTTCTCAGGTTCTTGATGTTCACGGCTACCGTTCCCACGTCGCCGTAGCCCTGACCCCAGACGGCGTTGAATATCTGATCGCGTGAAAGGACCTTGCCCTCGTTTTCCATAAGAAACTGCAAAAGCTGGAATTCGCGCGTTGACAAAGCCACGCGTTCACCGTTCTTATAGGCTTCGTACGTGTCTTTTCTGATCTCTATCTCGCCTGCGCGAATGACGTTGGACGACGCTTGAACGCCGCTTCTGTTGTCTCTTCTTATATGCGCCTTGACGCGAGCCACGAGCTCGTCCAGAACGAACGGCTTGGCTATATAATCGTCGGCGCCCATACCGAGGCCGAGCAGCGTGTCTATCGTTCTGTTTTTTGCGGAGACGAATATTATCGGGCAGGATACCGAATCTCTTATGCGGCGGCAGACCTCGAGTCCGTCGGTGTTCGGCATCATTATATCGAGAAGTATGAGCGAGTACGTCCCGCCGCTCACGCGGCGCAGAGCCTCGTCTCCGTCGGAGACGATCTCGGTCTCAAATCCTTCGTCGGTCAGCGCGTCGGAAATGAGCTCGGCGATGGAGCGGTCGTCGTCCGCTATAAGTATTTTAGACATATCTCACCTCATAAGATTATATTCACGTCAAACGTGCTGCCGCATTTCGGGCATCTGACGGTATGTTTTCCCTGCTTTCGCGGCAGGCGCAGAAACGTTTTACACTTTTTGCATTTACGGTATCTGTATTTGCCTATATAACGGATCCGGTTGAACTGACGGACGAAAAACTCTTTTATCTTCGTTATTATCTTCATGAACACGGCGTTTTCTTTCGCTCTCTTCTCTCTTTTTCTCGAAAACGCGCGGTATATATAGAGCGCTAAAAGCGCGGCGCTCAGTAAAAGGCAGACGTAATATCCGGCAGTTTGGCGCAAAAACCACGATACTGTAACGACGATTACGTTTACGATTATTATAAAGATGCCGAGCTGATCTCCGCCGTATCTGCCGTACATAAAGCCGGCAAGTTTTTCTCTGAATTTCATAACTACCTCCGATCATAATAATTATACATTACTATTGTGAAAAAATCAACACTCCTTCGCAAAAAAGATATTATTTCAACTCCTTGACAACCGTGCC
>CACYEW010000134.1 GCA_902773455.1 uncultured Ruminococcus sp. | reverse complement strand
GGGGATCGGAGCGAAGCCTTTGTATTTTCTGACGTATGAAATGAACTGCATGAAATAGTTGTCGAAATAGCCGCCGCGCATCATTTCGAGGTCGCGGCTGTATTCGCAGTTGCAGCAGTCGACGAACATTATCGGGCGTTCCGGTATGCCCTGCCATCTGCCGGCGATCCACTCGTTCCAGCCTGTGACCAAAACTACGGGCGGATCGGTCTCTATCGCGCGGTCGAACTGCTCGGAGAAGTTGTAACCGTAGAGAAGCGAACCTTCGCTGTGATCGTTTTCGCCGTTGTGGAACGCTCTGCCGCGGTTCGTCGTCTCGCCGTAAAGCACGGAGTCGCCGAAGCGTATCTGCGGATGCTGCGCGACGGAAACGTTTATGACCTGATCTTCGCCCTTTTCGTTTTTGAAAACTCTCTGAGGCCGAGTGAAATCCATCCACGGCCAGCCGCCGATCTTGTCCGGCTCGTTCGGCCACTGGGATTTCTGAATATTGAAAAATTCTCTGCATTCGGGCGAGCATTCTTCCTCTATCGCGATTATCAGCGGCTTGCCGCCGTAGTAAAACCACGTATCGGGGCAGAATTTCGGTTTGTATATCGCCTCGTAGATCTTCTGCACGGTCTTGCCCGACTGGGTGTTCGTGTAGAACATGACTTTCGGGATCTTGAAGCCCTGATCGTGGTATTCCTGAAGCACGGAGAGCACGAGCTTCGCGTTTTTCTCGTAGATGACGGCGTTCGTCGTATCGAAGAAAAGAAAGTCGACGTCGGCTTCCATCAAAAGCTTCATGTGCTTTCTCACTACCCATTCGTCGTCGGAATAGTAATAGCCGTAAAACGGCTCGCCCCAGTGGTGCATCTGCCCGATATTGCCCCATAATTCGGGATGATATCCGGCGTCGGGATGCGCGGCGACGATCTTTGAAATATCGAGCGGCGCGTGGCGGCCGTGTTCGCCGCACCATAAGAAATAGAATAAGCCCACCTGCCTGTTTTCACGTTCGCGGGGACACTCACCGTCCTTCGGCAGCTCTCTGCCGAGCGCATCGGTACCCGCGAGCAGACCTTTTGCCATATCTTTCATAACGTACCTCCGTCGTTTTTTTAAATTATATCATAAAAATTCACCGTTTGCAATAGCAAAGTGCGGTTGACATAAAGAAAAAAAGTGATATAATGAAAGAAAAAACGGAGTTCTCATGAAATTTGATATAAAACGGTATGAAACGCTCGTTTCGACTAACGACGAGGCGAAGCGAGAGGCGCGGGAGGGCGCCCCGGAAGGCACGGTGATCGTCGCCGGAATGCAGACCGGCGGCAGAGGCAGTCACGGCAGAAGCTTTTACTCCCCGGAAGGCGGCTTGTATATGAGTCTGATACTGCGCCCGGAATTTCCGGATATGACGCTTATCACTCCGGCCGCCGCCGTCGCCGTTTGCCGCGCGATAAACGGTCTCGGTTTCGACTGTAAAATAAAGTGGGTAAACGATATATATAAAAACGGTAAAAAAATCTGCGGAATACTCACCGAATCCGACGTGACGGAAGGCTGGGCGGTGCTCGGTATCGGCATAAATACGGTCGAGCCGGGTGAAGGCGCGCCTGAGATCGCGGGCGGACTTTTTGCGCCGGGCGAAGGCGATAACGAAAGACTTATACACGGCGTATTGTCGTGTTTTGCCGATATTTATGAAAAACTGCCGGATACTTCTTTTATCGGTTATTACAGAGAACGCTCGTATCTTGAAGGGAAAAACTTGAAAATAAACGGCGAAGCGTATAAATACGCCGGTATCGGCGACGATTTCGGACTTATATGCGAAAAAGACGGGGTAACGTATAAGTTCAGAAGCGGTGAAGCGAGCGCTAATATTATTAATTAAAAATGTGTTGACTTTTCATATTTGATGTGATATAATACGAAAAAAATCATACGGAGGATATTATGATTAAAAAGATTTTTGCAATCGTTCTTTGCACTCTGTTCGCGCTCTGCGCCGCCGTACCCGCGTTTGCCGGTCAGGATGACGCCGCGTTTCAGAACGTGACGGTCGACCTCTTTATGCAGCTCGACGCTGTTGACGAAGGCAGCGCTTTCCAGATGAGAGGCTTCACCGTTTCTCCCGACGGAAAATACGCATACGGCGGATTTCTGCAGGGATACCGTCACGTGACCAAATTCGATACGACAAGCGGCGAACGCATAGCCGAATACGTACCGGAAGTGGAAAACGAAGAATATGACGGCGTCATAGCCGACAACAACTACCCGAAGGGCCTTGCGGTCGACTGCAGAGGATATCTGTTCGTAGGTATCACTCACGACCAGCCGAACACGTCCTACATTTCTCTCGCGTGCGTGAACACCACGCCCGATGAAGACGGCTATATGCAGGAAGTTTCGGTAATTACCGAAAACCTCAACACGACCAGAGTCGGTATAAACGGCGTTGCGTCGCAGAAGATCGGCGATAAGATACTCGTTTACGTCGCCACCTGCTACAACAAAGACACACTCCGCTGCTACGACGTTACCGACGTCAACAACATCCATCTTTACACCGATTTCGGCGTTGACGGCGTCGTTGACTACAACGAACTGACCGGTTCGCAGAAAGACCCGGGATATATCACGGTCGATATCGACGGTTATCTCTACCTCTGCTATCTTGACGCCAACAGCTCCTACTCCAAAGGCAGCCGCGTTATCAAAATAGAAAAAGACGGCAAGAGCATAATAGGCGAAGCCGAGATCGCTCAGGCGTACGGCATCTGCAACGCCGGCGATTACGTGTTCGTCTCAACGCACGACGGCGCTAACTCCAAGATCTACGTTCTCAACAAATCCGATCTTTCCACTGTAACCTCGTTCGGCATCGAAGATCTGCCGTACGACCTCTCCGGATGCTATTTCGCAAACAACTATCTCTGGATAGGCGCACACGGCGAAGCGGGCGTTCCCGGTGAGATCTACCGCACGAGCGCGCTCAACATAACCCGCGACCCCAAAGAGACCGAAACGGTGGAAACGACTCCCGTTGATAAACCCGAATCGACCGAAGCTCCCGCGACGGAAGATCCTTCCGAAGGACCCAAGGATTCATACGTTCTCTTTGATTTCTCCAATTACGACGTGGTAAGCAGCATCAAAAGCACCAACGCCTGCTCCATAGAATACGACGAAGATCTCCAGTGCATGAAAGTCATCGTTGATGGAGACAACAGCGACCCGTATTTTAACCTTCCGATGTCGAAAGCGAACTATTTCGACGGCGATAAGTACGTTATCCTGACGCTCAGATATCAGACCGAAAGCAACTGCGAAGGCGAAATATTCTTCACCACCAAAGAAAGCCATAATATAGGCGAAAACCATATCATGTTCGAGATAGAAGAAGCGTCCGAATGGACCGACATCGAGATCGATATGCGCGACGACGACAACGGCAACTGGATAGGCCTGGTAAGAACGCTCAGAATCGACCCGAACCACACGGGCGAAGACGGTGAAGTATTCTACTTCAAGTCGCTGTCCGTATCAGTTGCGGAAGAGGAAGTGGAGACCGATCCGCCCGCAACCGAACCGAAGGAAACGAAAGCTCCCGAGACCGAGCCGAAGCAGGATGAACCCAAGGAAACTAAGGAAAACAAACCTGCCGATACGAAGAAAGTCGATCCGAAACCCGTTGACAACAACAAGGGATTCCCCGTTTGGGCGATCATCCTTATCGTTGTAGGCGTGCTCGCGATAGCAGCAGTCGTATTCATCCTTCTCAAAAAGAAGAAAAAATAATAAAACTCAAATAAAGCACGGGAGAGGCGGATAACGCTTCTCCCGATACTTTTTTAATTAAACCGTAAATTGAAAACTGCAAATCAAGGCGACGCATACAGGAACATCGGCACTCGCTTTGTCGTGCCAGGAAACCCCGGTCCCACCCCTACTGATCCCCAAACCCCTTACTCCCCCTCCCAAAGTCGTTTCACTTACTTTGGGGCGCGACGGTTCAAGCCGCTTTCTTCCCGTGATCTCGCGCGCGGCGCCCCCCTTTACCGCGCGCGATCATTCGGCACAGCCGAATGATCAGGTCCTCACGTTTTGTGCGTATCACTTTCGTTTCGCCGCCCCCGTATGGATAATGCGGGGAGATGGGGGAGCGCGGGGGATTATAGGGGGTGGGTGGGGGTTCCCCCGCAAAAAGAATATTCCTATTTCACTCGGTTCGCAAGAACCGAATTTCACTTGCGCCGGGGTTCCACGAAAATGAGCTTGCCGAGTTTTCGGGGGTTCGCGGAGGCAAATTTCACACGCGAAGCGTATTTAACCGCCGAAGGCGATTTCACTGCGGC
>CACYEW010000133.1 GCA_902773455.1 uncultured Ruminococcus sp. | reverse complement strand
TGATCGCGCTCTCGAATATGTCGAGCGCGCTCTCGCCGTTCGAGTGCATCACGATGTCGCGGCTTACGCGCTTTTTCGCATATTCGGGCAGAGAAGAGCGGCGCACTTCGTTTACTTTTTTCAGCTCTTCGTAATCGTCAAGCGATTTCATCGTATAGCCGTCGTTTGACAGACGCCGCTTCTGTTCGGTATATGAATCGTAAATCGCGCGGCGGCTCGCTTCGGTCCCTTCGTTTACGGCGCGTACGTCGAGCAGAAAATCGAAAACGCTGTCGCTCGTTATTATCTTTTTTTCTTCCGGCTCGCTCCTGATATGCGCGCGGCAGAGAGAAATGAAGTTATCGTAATTCGGAGCCTTGTTGTACGGCGTGGGACGGTTTATTTTCAAAACGTCGGCGATGACGTTTAAAAGCGTCGATTTGCCCGAACCGTTTTCACCGCAGAATATGACGACCGACGAGTCGAAGTTTATCTGTTCGAGCCGCTTTTCGGGAAATATCCCGAACGGATAGCCCGAGCCCGAATAACACGACCAGTCGAGCTCGGGTCTTGAACCGGACAGCTTGTATTCCGTCTCTTTATCTTCGCCCGGCAAATCAAACCGCGTAAGATATATCACAGCCGCCGCCCCCTTTCCTTTTAATTATAACCGATGCGCCGCGCTTTGTCAAGACAAAAAAGTTTCCGCACAGAGAATCAAATGAATACCGTTACTATTGACAAAGGTTTTTTATTATGGTATAATTTTCATATATTTCGGAAAGGAGCGTAACGTCATCATGTTCGGACCGCCCGGCGGCAGCGTCAACGATCAATACAGAGTACCGAAACCGAAAAATCTGAAGGAGGTGCCGAAATATCTTTCGGTGCTTCTCGGCACGTTCTTCAAGCGCATGCTTTACATAGTGAAGCTCGTCTGGGAAGCGAGCAGGCCGATACTTTTCGTCATGGCTTTCATGGCGGTCTTCAACGGCGTCATGCCGGTCATCGGCTCGTTCATCGGCAAGGATATCCTCAACAGTCTTGCGAAAGCGTATAATAAAGAGCTTGAAAGCTTTCAGATAATACTCGCTCTTCTGATATTCCAGTTCATTTATCTGCTCGTGAACAGCGTCGTCAACCGTCTGAATTCGACGGTGATACGTATCTCCGGAGAGCTCGTGAGCAACCATATCAAACTGAAAATAATGGAGAAGGCGAAAGAGATCGATCTCGCCAGCTTCGACAGTCCGGAATTCTATGCGAAAATGGAGAACGCCAACCGCGAAGCCGGTATGAGACCGATCCAGGTGCTGAACGCGACTTTTTCGATAGTTTCTTCGGTCATAAGCATAATCTCGTTCATCGTCGTCATCACGGCGATAGGCATTTTCCCGGCTCTGCTCGTAATCGTAGTAGCGATACCTTCGACCGTCATAAACTTCGTTTACAGGCGCAAAAACCACAATTACGTTTTCAGAAGAAGCAAAGACAGACGGCAGATGAGCTACTATTCCGACGTCATAGTCAACAAGGATCTCGTCAAAGAGATACGTATGCTCGGCCTTTCCGACAACTTCACGGACAGATATAAAGAAGTTTTCGCAAAGTATTTCAAAGGGCTGAAAAGACTGATACTCGAAGAGACGTTCTGGAATATCGGCGCGACGCTTCTCACGACCGCGGTGAACTGCGTTCTGTTCGTTATGATAGCGAAGGGCGTTTTCTCCGGTGAATTCGAGGTCGGCTATTATTCGCTTTATACGGGAGCGCTCACGTCTATCGCCTCCGGCATAGGCACGCTGATAACGACGACGGCTTCGATATACGAAGGCACGCTTTTCATAAACAATATGATCGCGTTCATGGAGCAGAAGCCGTCAATCACGCCTATATGTGACCCGCCGAGAGACGTTACGCGCGGAGTCGGTCACACGATAACGCTCGAAAACGTATCGTTCCATTATCCCGGCATAGATCATAACGTCATAAACCGCGTAAATCTGACGATAGAACCGGGCGACACGGTCGTTATGGTCGGATTGAACGGCGCAGGCAAAACGACGCTCATAAAGCTGATAACGCGCCTTTACGATCCGAGCGAGGGAAGGATCCTCCTCGACGGTCACGATATAAGAGAATACGACGTAAAACAGCTTTACGATATGTTCGGCATAGTATTTCAGGATTTCGGAAAATACGCCGTATCCGTGCGAGATAATATCGCTTTCGGTGAGATCGTGCGCGATATAGAGCAGAGAGATATCGAGCAGGCGGCGGCGCGGAGCAACGCGACCGACTTCATAAACAAGCTGCCCGACAAATACGATACGCCGCTCATGAGATATTTCGAAGACAACGGCATCGAGCTTTCCATAGGTCAGTGGCAGAAGCTCGCGATAGCGAGAGCGTTTTACAGCGAATCCGACATACTGATACTCGACGAACCGACGGCGTCTCTCGACCCGATGGCGGAGCAGGAGATATTCAATCAGTTCGACGAGCTGCGCTCCGACAAGACATCGATATTCGTATCGCACAGATTATCGAGCGCGACCACCGCGAACAAAATAGTCGTGCTTAGCGACGGTATGATAATCGAGACCGGAAACCATTCTCAGCTCATGAACGCGAAGGGCGAATACTATAAGCTTTTCTCGACTCAGGCGAAGCGCTATATCACGCCGGTAGACGAAAACGACGTTATTGCGGATAATGCGGGCGATAACGAAGAAAATGGAGATGAATAATAAAAAATTCTTGACATTTCCATTTTAAGATGTATAATTATAATCAAATAAACCGTAGATTATACGGGAAATAAATTATAAGGAGAATACTATGTTTTGTCCTAATTGCGGGACCGAGATCGAAGAAGGCGCCTCTTTCTGCCATGAATGCGGCGCTAAGATAAACAGAGAAGATCCGAAACCCGAAGCAGAAGCGGCGGCGCTGAACGAACAGGAGCAGACCGCCGGAGAACAGAACGAAGCACCCGCGGAAGAAAATACCGTTCAGCCGGAAGAAAAGCCGGAAAACGGCGCGGCGGCTCCGGTATATACCGCAGCGCCGGCAGGCACGGCAACGTCGTATTACGAGGCGGCTCCGATGCCGTCGCACGAAGGTCCCGCGCCGATAAGGATGCTTAAAGAATGCGCTTCGTCAGGCGCGTTCATCACGGCGGTGATCGCGTTCACCGTATCGCTTCTCGCAACGATAGCGAGCGCGGTGATATCAAGATTCGCGAGCGGCAATATGATCGCAGACGTCGCGGCGAGAATAGACGGTATGCTCGCCGGTATGCCCGAGGGCTTCAGCTTCAGCGAAGCGGTCAACGATATTCTCGGCTCGGCGGATTTCGCGGCGATCATGGGTCCGCTCCGCACTTCCGCGTTCATTTCACAGCTTGTTTCATGCGTTCCCGCCGTTTTGACGGCTATAGGCCTCTGGCTCATATTCGCGGCGTCGAAAGGCAAGGATCCGAACAGAATGAGCAACGGCGGTTTCGTCGTGCTCAAAACGATATGGATAATCAACCTCGTGTTCGTCTGCCTCGGCTTTCTTTTCGGCATCGGCGCCTGCGTCGTCGGAGCGGTATTTCTGCCGAAGCTCGGCGAGGTGCTCTCAAAGTTCCTGGCCGATACGTCTTTGTCGGTCGAGCTTCCGTCCGATATCGATTCGTCGTTCGTTGAAGTATTTCAGGTGGTGCTTATATTCTTCGCGATAATCATCGCGATAGCGGCGCTTTTCGTGATACTCTATCACGCTCTCGTGCTCAAATCGATCAATACCGCCAACAAAACGGCGAAGACCGGTCTGCTTTATAAAAAAGCCTCGGCTTTCGTGGCGATCATACTGTTCCTCGGCGTTCTGAATTCGCTCTCGTCGGTATTCATGCTCGCGATCGTTGCAAACGCCGCTTCGGTCATCGCGACTGTCGGCACGCTCACGGCAAACGTCTGTTTCGGCGTATGTATATTCAATTTCAACAGTAAATTCACACAACTTCAGATGCAGGGGTAAGGAGAAAATAAAATGGCTATCAAGATCCTTTTTCAGGGCGACAGCATAACCGATATGAACAGAGACAGGAGCGATCCTCACGATCTCGGCAACGGCTACCCCAAATACGCCGCCCGGTACATCAGAGAAGCGTTTCCCGATAAGGAATTCGAATTCATCGATCTCGGCATAAGCGGAGACCAGACGGCAAATCTGCTCGCAAGACTGCAAAGCGATTTTCTCGACGTCAAAGCCGATATCGTTTCGATACTCATCGGTATAAACGACACGTGGCACAGAGCCGACACGAGAGAATATCTCGACGATGAAATATTCAAAAACAATTACGAAACGGTGCTCAAAGCCGTCAAGGCGACCGGAGCGAAGATAATGATGCTCGAGCCGTTTCTGATCCCGGTACCCGACAAACTCTATTTCTACGAAGATCTTTATAAGAAGATACTCATCGAGCGCGAGCTCGCCCGCAAGTACGCCGACGTATATATACCTCTCGACGGACTGCTCGCCGCGGCTTACCTCGGCAAAGAACCGACATATTATGCCGAAGACGGAGTTCACCCCTCGGTCGAAGGTGCGAAATTCATCGGCGGCTTATATGAAAAATACATAGAAAAACTTATTCAGGAGGTGTGATATGGATCTCATCAAAAAACTTTTCCCGTTAAGCTTCAAAGCGAAAGACGTCTTAGGTCTGATAATCTACATCGTGATCTATCTCGTTATTCCGTCGCTGTTCGGCATTTTACTCGGACTGCTCGGCGGCGTTCCGGTGATCGGCTGGATCCTCGGGATCATAGGAAGCGTTATAGGCATATACTGCTTCATCGGCATAGTCCTGCTCATACTCGCATTCTGCAAGGTAATAAAATAATAACTAAGCTGACCAAATAAACGAAAAACCGCC
>CACYEW010000132.1 GCA_902773455.1 uncultured Ruminococcus sp. | reverse complement strand
GCGCGCGATCATTCGGCTGTGCCGAATGATCCGGTCCTCTCGTTTTGTGCGTATCACTTTCGTTTCGCCGCCCCCCGTATGAGTAATACGGGGTGAGGGGGAGTGCGGGGGATTTAGGGGGTGGGTGGGGGTTCCCCCGCAAAAAGAAGCCTTCCTGTTTCACTCGGTTTGCAAGAACCAAATTTCACTGCGCCGGGTTTCCCCGCAAACGACGGAGTCGCAGTTATATACGGCTGCGCGGGCGTTATAAAAAGCCTCCCGCGGGAGGCCGTTATATTTTATTTATTCTTTATTCTATCCCAATAGGCTTTGGCTGTCTGCTCGTTTTTGTTCGCGCCGTATTCGTAATACCGCTTATCCCTGATATCGTCGGGCAGATACTGCTGGGCGGCCCAGTCGTTATCGAACGCGTGAGGATAGAGATACTCGACGCCTCTGCCGAGCGCCGCCGCTCCGGAGTAATGGGCGTCGCGCAGATGTGCGGGGATCATTTTGCCCTTTCCCTCTCTTATATCCGCCTCCGCCGCGTCGTATGCGGACAGAGCCGTAACGGATTTGGGTGATGTGGCGAGCATGACCGTCGCGTTTACGAGCGGTATCCTCGCTTCGGGCAGGCCGAGATCGACCGCCGACTCGCAGCACGCGCGGGTTATCGCAGCCGCCAGCGGATACGCCGCGCCGATATCTTCGCTCGCTATGACCTGAAGACGTCTGCACACCGACAAAAGCTCGCCCGCCGTGAGCAGCTTTGCAAGGTAAAACACCGACGCGTCCGGATCGGAACCGCGTATCGATTTTTGCAAAGCCGACAGGAGGTCGAAGTGATCGTCTCCGTCGGAGGCGAACGCTCCGGTGCCTTTCATGATCTCCGGCACGAAGGCGTCTGTAAGAGCCTTGTCAATAACGCCGTCGGATGCGTACCAGATGTTTTCGAGCAGACCGACAGAGCGGCGGACGTCGCCGCCGCAGAGCTTTGCGATATACAAAAGCGCGTCCGTATCCGACGTTTTTACCGTCCTGTTCTCTTCGTTCAGTATCCCGAGCGCTCTTTCAAGCACCGGAACGCAGTCTTGCGGCGTTACGGGTTTGAATTCGAATACCGCGGAACGGGAGATTATGGCGGGGTAAATATAGAAATACGGATTTTCGGTCGTGGACGTTATAAGCGTTATCCTTCCGTCTTCGATATATTCGAGAAGCGACTGCTGCTGCTTTCTGTTGAAATACTGTATCTCGTCAAGATAAAGAAGTATTCCGCCCGAGCCTATCGCGGTATTAGTCTGCCCCGTTATATCCTTTATATCCGAAAGCGACGCCGTCGTAGCGTTCAGCCTGTAAAGGGTCATGTCGGAATTTTTCGCGATTATATCCGCCGCGGTCGTCTTGCCCGTACCGGGAGGACCGTAAAATATCATATTGGTGATGCGTCCGCTCTCGACCATGCGCCGAAGCAGTCCGTTCTTTGAAAACAGATGCGCCTGCCCCGCTATTTCGTCAAAGGACTGCGGTCTCATCCTGTCCGCCAAAGGCCGTAAAAACATCTTTTTTCTCCTTGCATTTTATAGGAATATTATAATATATAAGAGGATTTAATTCAAGTAATGTTTGTAAACATATTCGACTTTACTTTATTTATTCATAATAATATGCTACAATGGGTGTACTATAAAAGAGAGGTGCTTTTATGAAGTTTCTGAAATGGACGGGCGCACACCTGCGCGACGCCTGCATATATTTTACCGTATTTCAGTTCGCCGTTACGGCGATATTCCAGCTCACCGCCGAAAACGGCGGCAGAGGTCAGTTTCTCATATTCGGCGTTGAGCTTGCCGTGTTCGCGTTCTCGTTCGCGCTCGCCTGCGCCGCGGATATACTGAAGATCAAAAAGATCTCTCTGCCGCTTCGGATACTCATCCACTTTCTCTGCTGTATCGCCGCCGTGTCTCTGCTCTTCAGAATAGTGGCGAGCGATCTTTTCAAGGTGAATTCTCTGCTCTTCATAGTGCTCGGCTTCGCGCTGATCTATATCGTGATCGCGGCGGCGGCGCTTCTGATACTGCACGTCAAAAACAAAAAGATCTCGGACGACTCCGAATACGAAAGTATGTTCAAGGGTAAAAAAGAATGAACGGATACGGATTTTTCGCGCTTGCCTTCAGGCAGAAATACATAGCGCGCTGGTCTCTTATGAGAAACAGTCAGACAGAATCGCTCTCGTCTCACAGCATGGAGACGGCAATGATCGCGCACTGTCTCGCTCTGATCAACAAAGAGGTGTTCGGCGGCGGCGCCGATCCCGACCGCACGGCGGTCTTTGCTCTGTTCCACGACTGTACGGAGGTGCTCTCCGGCGATATGCCGAGCCCGATAAAATATTACAGCGGCGAAATGCGTAAAACCTACGCGAAGATAGAGAAAAAAGCCGCGGAGCAGCTTTTGTCGAAGCTTCCGCCGGAATTATCCGGCGCGTATGCGCCTTTCATAAACGAAGAAGCGGACGACTTGACTCTCCGTCTCGTCAAGACCGCCGACAAGCTTTGCGCTCTGATAAAGTGCATAGAAGAAGAAAACTGCGGCAACAACGAATTCGCCGCCGCGAAAAAGGCGACTGAAAAAGCGCTCGAATCGTACCGGTCGGACGAACTCGATTATTTTATGAAAAACTTCATACCGGCGTTCTCTCTGCCGATAGACGAATTATGATACGGAGGCAAAACTATGCACGATGAATTGACGAAAGTCGATATAGAGAAAATGAAAGCCGAGCTTGCCGAGCGCGAGGCCATGATGCCGGCGCTCCGCGCAGAGGTAAAACGCACGCGCGAATACGGCGACCTTTCCGAAAACGACGAATACAGGCAGGCGAAACGCGAGATCAACAACAACAGAAGACGTATGCGTTATCTCGAAAGCATGATAAAGACGGCGGTGATAATCTCCACCGATTCGGCGTCTGACGAGGTCGGTCTTTTCGACGAAGTAGAAGTATATATTCCGAAATACGACGAGGTAAGAAAAATACGCATAGTAACGACTCTCCGCAACGACGCGTTCACGAACAACTATTCAAAGGAATCGCCGTTCGGCAAAGCCGTGCTCGGCGCAAAGGTCGGACAGACGGTGACCGTCGTCGTCAACGAGAAAAACAGTTATCCCGTCAAGATCCTCTCGATCAAAAAAGGCGAGGACGACGCAAGTCTGCCCATAGCGTCATTTTAACAAAGCCGCCGCAGGGCGGCTTTCTCGTTTACAAAGAAAACGTATCGCCGTACTTTTTTATAAAATTTCAGAAAAAAACGTTTCGCTTTTACAGATTTACGGTACTTAACGGGTGAAGGGGTGATGAAATGACCGACAAAAAAATCATAGAACTGTTCTTTGCCCGCGACGAGTCGGCGATAAGCGAAGCCGACAACAAATACGGCGCGTACTGCCACACGGTCGCTTCGCGCATACTCGGTAACGACGCGGACGCCGACGAGTGCGTCAACGATACTCTGTTCGCCGCGTGGAACAGCATACCGCCGCAAAAGCCCGACGATCTCGGTTCGTACTTATCGGCGATAACGCGCAACATATCGGCGAAAAGACTGCGCAAAAACCGCGCCGCGAAACGCGGCGGAGGCGAGGCTGATATCGCGATAGACGAGCTCGATCAATGTCTTGGCGACGTAAACACGCCCGAGCAGGTCGTTCTGTCAGCTGAATTCACCGCGGTGATCGAAAGATTTCTCGATTCTCTGCCGAAAAAAGAGTGCGATATGTTCGTCTGCAGATATTACTACGCCTACCCGACGGCGGATATAGCGTCGGCGTTCGGCTATAGCGACGGCTACGTCCGCTCGGTGCTTTCGCGCATAAGAACAAAGCTCGGCAAATATCTGACAAAGGAGAATATGCTATGAAAGGCGAAACGTTTTTTGAAGCCTTAGGGAAAATAGATAAAAAATATACGAAAAGCGCCGAATCGCGTTTCATAAAGAGCGAGAAACGCGAAAGATCGGCAAACGTCGCAAGGATCTTTTATTACGTCGGCACGGCGGCGGCGCTGATCGCCGTTATACTCGCGATATGGATACCGTCGAGACTGTTCCGCGATAAACCCGTCGAACCCTCCGTATCCGATACCGATACCGCCGTCTCAACCGACGCGGTAACGTCCGACGAAATTCAGACAAACGAACCCGTGACGGAAACGGAAACGGCACCCGAAACCGAGCCGGCGCCGGAAAACGAAGCCGAAAAATTCTTTCTTTCGCTTTACGGCAAAGAGCCCGACGACGTCGAAGCAGAAGAGATATTTTTCGATCTCGAGCGGCGCGGACTTACGGACGAGTACTTTTATTACGCGGCGGAGCTTGTTGCAAAAGGGAAAGGCGGTGCGAAACTGCAAAACTGCACGGCGCATTTTCTAATGATCTTTGCAGAATATAACCAGGATACGTATTGCTTCAACGACGCCCTTTACAACACCGTCGTATATAATACCGACCGGTCCGACGCCGAGACGTATTATACGAGACTGTATAAAAACTTTATCACGCATCTGAAATCTTATTCGGCGACGATAACCGAAGACAGAGCCAAAGAATACGAGTACTTTTACACGCTGATGAAAATGAACGGCGTAACCGAATGGTATCAAAAAAACACGCCTGCCGAAGCGGTCGAGGCCTCGCTCAAATCGCTGTTTGACGTTTACAACGCCGTTTTCGCCGGTATGCCGCCGAATGGAACAGAGGCCGAGCCTGTAAGCGAGCCTTACGGTACGGAGCTCGACGCGAAGATAAAGAGCTTCTGGGGAGGCGAAAAACGCGATTTCGTGAAGAGCTCGCTCACCCTGTCCGAATACAAAACGAAGCTGAAAAAGAGCATACAGAATTACACCGAACTTTATATCTGCGACACGAAATACTTCATCACCGTCGGCGAAACGGTATATCTCACGGCGGCGAAGGATACCGACAAAGACGCAGATAAATACGAATACGTCGGCATAAAAACAATCAACGAGCCCTCACCGACGATACATACCGTTAACGGCACGGCCGATGTACTGCACAACGGCGCTTCATTCGTCTTCTATTATACTTTCATCGACGCGTACCGCGGCGAATTC
>CACYEW010000131.1 GCA_902773455.1 uncultured Ruminococcus sp. | reverse complement strand
GAAAGTCCCGAAAGAGTGAGACCGGCGTTCTGCATTTCTTTTCTGTAATCGTTATTGAACTCGTATCTGTGGCGGTGGCGTTCGCTTATGCGGTCCGTTTTATAGCACTTTTCCATTGTCGTGCCGGGCGTTATCACGCACGGATATGCTCCGAGGCGGAGCGTGCCGCCTTTGTCGACCTCGTCGCTTTGTCCGGGCATGAAATCTATGACCTTATGCTTACATTCGGGATCGAATTCGCCCGAATTCGCGTCCGCGTATCCGAGAACGTGTCTTGCGTACTCTATTACCGCGATCTGCATGCCGAGACAGATGCCGAAATACGGCACGTTGTTTTCTCTCGCGTATCTCGCGGCGGCTATCATACCCTCGACGCCGCGGCTGCCGAAGCCGCCCGGAACGATTATGCCGTCGAGACCGGAGAGGATATCCCCGGCGTTTCCGTCCGTTATCTGCTCGGAGTCTATCCAGTGGATTTTTATGTGCGTATTGTAGATATATCCGGCGTGGCGCATCGCCTCCGCAACCGACAGATAAGCGTCGTGGAGCGCGACGTACTTGCCTACGAGACCTATATGCACCGGCGCACGGGGAGCTTTTATCCGGGCGACCATAGCGCGCCAGTCGGAAAGATCCGGTTCGGGCGCGTTTATGCCGAGCTCGCGGCAGACGACAGCCGAGAAATTCGACCGTTCAAGCATCAGCGGCGCTTCGTACAGTATCGGCAGAGTCACGTTTTCGATCACGCAGTCGAGCTTGACGTTGCAGAAAAGCGATATTTTCCTGAATATCGACTCTTCAAGCGGTTCGTCGCAGCGCAGAACTATGATATTCGGATTCACGCCCATACCCTGAAGCTCCTTGACCGAATGCTGAGTCGGCTTAGTTTTGTGCTCGTCGGAGCCGCGCAAAAACGGCACGAGCGTTACGTGGATGAAAAGGCTGTTTTCGCGCCCGACCTCGAGTGAGATCTGCCTTACCGCCTCAATGAACGGCTGAGATTCGATATCTCCTATCGTACCGCCTATTTCGGTGATAACGACGTCCGCTTCGGAATGACGCCCGACGTTATATACGAACTCTTTTATCTCGTTCGTTATATGCGGTATGACCTGAACGGTCGAGCCGAGGTATTCGCCGCGGCGCTCCTTGTTCAGCACGTTCCAGTATACCTTTCCCGTAGTGAGATTCGAGTATCTGTTAAGATCCTCGTCGATGAAACGCTCGTAATGACCGAGGTCGAGATCGGTCTCCGCTCCGTCCTCGGTAACGTAGACCTCGCCGTGCTGATACGGGCTCATGGTGCCGGGGTCGACGTTTATGTACGGATCGAGCTTCTGCGCGGCGACCTTCAGCCCGCGCGCTTTGAGCAGGCGTCCGAGCGACGCCGCGGTTATGCCCTTGCCGAGCCCCGAAACGACTCCGCCGGTAACGAAAATATATTTTGTCATAACGAAAACCTCCCTTTGAATTATCAAAAAGCAAAAAAAGAGTCTCCGGGTATGAACCCGAAGACGCCTTTGCCCTCATACGCGACGATTATACAACGAAATCGCGCGTTTGTCAAGCGATTTATGCAATTTTATCTTAAAAAAGTCGCGTTTTCTTCTTGCAGATCACCGCGCAGCACAAAGCGATCACCCCCGCCGCCGCGGTGATATATACCGCGGAATCGGACGTCTGCGGCACCCCGGGGTTTTGAAGCATGTATTTTCTGTAACCGTTATCCGCATACGGATCAGATTTGAAATAGTAACCGCCCGGCTCGCAAACACGGTATCCGTTATTTGTTTTTTCCGCCGTTATGGATGAAGTAAAGGTTTCAAGTTTGCCTTCGTCGACAAATTCATAATAATCGAATTCAAGCTTGATCCTGCCTCCGCCCTGCGGTATGATCCTTATTCTGTCTTTGAATTCAACACAACCGTACTTTTGTAAAATTTGGATATCATAGCCGTACAACGGCGAATTTGCTGTTCCGTACAGATAATTGATTATCGGGAGATAATGCGCCTGCGCAACGTCCGACGGCAGATAAGCCGTGTCGCCG
>CACYEW010000130.1 GCA_902773455.1 uncultured Ruminococcus sp. | reverse complement strand
GAATATCACTTTGCGGCAACGCCGCAAAATATCACGTTTGCCCGGCGGGCAAACATATCACATCCCGCCGACGGCGAGATATATCATACGACGACATATTATACTTTGCGTATGAAGGAATATCATATCAAATGAATTGAAAAATTCATACTTATTGTATATAATGGCATTATACGAAGCCGATTGAACGCCGACAGCCGCGGATATATATACAGGAGTTTTTGAAATGAGTCAGGAAGACGTTTTCAAATGTAGGACGCGAGGAAATTCAAGCCCGAAGGACAAGCCGAGAGTCTATTTTACCTGTCACCAGAATGATTTTGAAAGATTCTTTGACAAGATCCGCAAAGATATTTTCAAAACCCACGACTGCGCGATATATTATACAAAAGATATGTCGGCGGATCTGTCGGATGAAAACACTCTTGCTGATTTGAGCCGCATGAATTTATTCGTTATCCCTGTAACGCTCGCACTTCTTACACAGCCGAACCGGGCGCTCGATTTTGATCTTCGCTTCGCGGAAGAAAACGATATCCCGATACTTCCGCTGATGATGGAACCCGGGCTCGACGTGTATTACGGTAAACCGGATAAATTCGGAGAGAGGCAATATATCGATCCGTACTGTCATGACATGACTGCGGTCAGCTACGAAGAAAAACTGAAGAGATTTCTTGATTCGGTGCTGATAGACGGTGAACTTGCCGACAGAGTACGAAAAGCGTTCGACGCGTATATTTTCTTGAGTTACAGAAAGAAAGACCGCGCATATGCAAATAAACTTATGCGGATGATCCACGGTAATCCCGAGTGCCGCGACGTCGCCGTCTGGTTCGATGAATTTTTGACAGCCGGCGAAAGCTTTATCGAAGGCATAGAAAAGATCTTATACAAAAGCGACTTGTTCGCGCTTCTCGTGACACCGAATCTGCTTGAAAAACCGGACGGTAAACCGAATTTCGTGATGGCAGAGGAATATCCCGCGGCAAGAGACGCAGGTAAAAAGATCCTGCCCGCGGAGATGGAGAGGACGGATCTGACAGAACTTAAAGAGGGATATCCGGATATACCCGATCCGGTCGATACGGACGACGGTCCATACTTCCGTCAAAGACTGCTTGCATCGCTCAACAGAGAAACGGCTGAAAACAATAAGGATCCGGAACACGAATATCTGATCGGCTTGGCATACCTTAACGGTATAGACGTTGAGACCGATACGAAAAGAGCCTACGTGTTGATCAAAAGCGCCGCAGACGCCGATCACGTTCCCGCCGTAAAGAAACTTGTTCAGATGTATCAGACGGGGGACGGCGTTGCCCAAAGCCTCGAATGCGCCGAATACTGGCAGAACAGACTCGTATCGATATTTGCTGACAGAGCGGAGGAGACCGATACGGAAGAAGACGCCGTCATTCTGCTGAGAGAAGGAATAAAACTCGGAGATATAGCATATGCCGCAGATGATCTCGACTCCGCAGAGGACGTGTTTTCGGCTTCATACGACCTCGGCAAGAGATTATCTTTCGGCGCGATAAGCAAGACTTTACCGGGAAAAATAAAAATACTCTTTAAAAAATACGTGCTGAACAAATCGTATTTCGAGGAATCGATACTGTATATGATCAAAGCCTGCAGAATGCTTTTAGAAATATCTTATGCCCGCGGTAAAGAAAATGATATCAGCAGCGTCAAAAAAGCGATGCTGCTCCTGAGAGCAGTAAACAGACAGTTCGAGACGGCGGAAACGGCGACGGAGCTTGTTTCGCTCTCTTGCAGGATGTCGGAAGAGTGTCTCGAAAGCGGAAATACGGCCGGCGCGCGTGAATGGCTGGATCTCGGCTTCGGCTGTATCGACGAAACGTGCGGACAGACGCGGGAGCTGAGGTTCGCCTTATCACGCCTGTACGGCGCTTACAGCGATTGTTATTCGATGCAGTCGGATCACGCTTCCGCTTACAGATCGCAGCAAACAAGACTTGACGTTCTGAACGGACTGTGTGAAGAAGATCCGGACGATTATAATATCCGCTATGAAGTAATAAAGTGTTTACTGTCGGAAGCGAACATATGCATAAACGGCAAAGATTTGAAGTGCGCGGAAGCGCTGGCGGTGAACGCCGAAGAACTTATCGGACGTGAACCCGGCGGGGAAAGCCATTACGTTAAGGTATTGCGCTCACAGCTTTTTATGATCTGCGGGATGATTGCCTATGAACGAAAAGAATACGACGCGGCGGCAGGCGTACTGCGGCAGTCTTGCGCGATCCTGGTGCCTGTATCCGAAACAAAACAAAATGCGCAGTACATAAGACAGCTGACAAAGACGTACGAGCTGATCGGAGATGCTTACCGCAGTATGGGTCGCTTGGAAGAAGCGTCGGCGTGGCATAAAAAGGCGGAAGAAACGTTAAGAGGACTCTTGACAGCTTCATCGCTTGTCAGGGACGTGAGAACGAGCGCCGGGCTGTATGAAAAACTTCTTGACGATTTCACCGCTCTCGGTAACGCTATTGCGGCAAACGAGTATTATGAAAAGAGTCTTTGGACGAGAAGAGCGCTTTCAGAGGGACTCGTGCTCGGCAAACGGGCGATCTCTGAAGACGCAAAAAAAGGCGCCGTTAACGATGCGTTTTACGAGGAAAATATGAACGCGCTGAGAGTTCTCGAAAGCCGGCGGGACGAAATACGAACGATGCTCGAATCGCGTCCGAAGAACGTGATCAGACTGATCGATACGCTGCATCCCGTCAGCTTCGATCTGCCGAAGCTGATGACAGAAGCGTCAGATATTGCCGTTGATTTTTTGAAGACGCACGCCGTATCGTCAATCAGAGACGATCTTGCCGGGCTGACGGAGTTTCTGCGGAAAGCCGGTTTCGATCAAAACGGCGCTTTCTCGGGACCCGGAGCGGTTTTGGCCGCTAAACAAGCAAAATCGGTTTACGGTTATATTTTAAAGCATTATACGCCGTTTGCGAAATTCGACGAGGACGCTATGCTGCTTCTGGCTTTCTGCGGACGGCTGTATCTCGCTCTTGCGGCGAATACGCCAAAAAAAGATTATGAAGAATTTGAGCGCGTTTGCAGCGGGATCGTGTTTTTGCATTATCCGATTAACGACGTTGTGCGCATAGAAACGTGGAAGCGTATATACAGCTGGATAAAAGAATGATCGGCGCTCAGCCGATATTAGCCGCGACGGCTTCTGACCGCCGCGATTGGCTATACCGCGGCGGGCGCACCGCTCGCAAAAATGCTGCATAACGCACAGCGGCGGGATCTCTCCCGCCGCTGATTTTTTATATAATGCTTTTTTGACGACCGCACGTACTTTTTACGGCGGGGCAGCTTCAAAATATATATTTGTTTTCCGTCAAGAACTGTTTTACCGTTTGAAGATCGAGCGGAAGAAGTCGCGTATCGCGTTGAGGATCGCCTGAAACCAGTTTACGCTTTGATTTGGCTCTGCCGCTGCTTCCTGTTCTTCTTCGCTTACGGGCGTCTGAGGGGCTGCTTCAACGTTTTCATTCTCATGAATTTCGGGAGGAAACTCTCCGTCCGGCATATCGGGCGTTTCACCGTTCATGTCAGGCGGAGCCGGAATTTCTCCGTTATTCTCCTGATTCTCATTCGGGAAGCCGCCGTTCTGTCTTCCGCCCCGAGGTATGTCCTGTCTTCCGTTCATGCCGGGAATCTGTTGCTGATTGCTGCCGGGGATTTGCCACTGATTTCCGGATCCGTTACCGGGCTGCTGAGTCTGACCTTCACCGTTATTGCCGGGGATTTGACCCTGTTTTTCGCTCATATTGCCCTTCATCTGACCTCTCGTTCCGCCGGCCGAGGCGGTTCCCACGGTCGAAGCCGCAGAAGTCGCGGTTCCGCATTTCAGAGTGTAGGAAGAACCGGTCGTCAGTTCGGAGCTTGCAAACAGGATATAACTTGCGTTGCGCACCGCCTTTGCGGAGTACAATACGTTGCCGGATCCGTCGGTGATCCGGATCGTGCTTCCCGCGGTAACGAGGTTCGCCTGACCGCCTGTTCCTCACATTCCGCCCATTCCTCCCGCGCTGCCGAACGTCACGTAAGGAGTCGTCGCGGAATAGCCCTGCGCCATTCCGAGGTGTCCGACGGCGAGTACCGTCGCGCCTTTGAAGTAAGTGCCTCTTTCTGCGTCAAGCGGGTCGCCGTCACCCTGCGAAGGTGTATAAACTTCAAGCGTACCGCCGATGAGATCGATCGTGCCGTTTGAATCGATCCCGTCGCCGTTCGTCACGTTGACGTAAACGGCTCCGCCGTACTGGTTATAGCTGAAGCTGTAGTTTTTCAGATCGGAGTTGGCGGCGTTGATCCCGTCGTCGGTCACGTTTACCGTGATATTGCCCGAATATACGTTCAGCGTCGCGGCTTCTATGCCTTCTTTGGATTTTTTCACGTTGATCGTCGGACCTTCGGCGCCTTCCG
>CACYEW010000129.1 GCA_902773455.1 uncultured Ruminococcus sp. | reverse complement strand
CTTTCCGACTCGAAAGCGGCGTTTTACGTGAACGAGAAAATAAACGCCGTGTTCGACACGTCCGTGGCGGCTTATCTCATCAATTCGTCGGACGGCGACTACACGCCGGAAAAACTCTCAAAAAGATATCTCGGCAATTCCGGCGAAGCGGTGAACGAGGAAACGGATACGACTGTATGCAGCAAAGATACGGTGATCTGCCGCGATATTTATAATTTACAAAAAGTTTTGTCAAAAAGGATTGAAGACGAGGGCGTATCGCGGTTATATTACGATACGGAGCTTCCGCTCTGCCGCGTGCTTTACGAAATGGAAAAGACCGGTTTTACGGTCGATACCGACGGCCTGCGCAAATTCGGCGACGAACTGAACGGCACGCTCGAAACGATAAAAACGCGGGTATATATGCTTTGCGGCGAAGAATTCAACATCAATTCGCCGAAACAGCTCGGTCATATTCTTTTCGAGGTGTTGAAATTACCGGCGCAGAAAAAGACGAAAACGGGTTATTCGACTAACGCCGAAGTGCTTGAAAAGCTCCGTCCGTATTCGCCCGTGATCGACGAGATACTCGAATACAGAGCGATATCGAAGCTGATCGGCACTTACGTCGACGGTATGATAAAGGTCTGCGGCGAAGACGGAGTCGTTCACACGAGCTTCAATCAGACCGTAACGGCGACGGGCAGACTGTCGTCGACCGAACCGAACCTGCAGAATATCCCGATAAGAACGGAGACGGGCAGACAGCTCAGACGGTTCTTCATAGCCGGATCGCCCGACAGAACGCTCGTGGACGCGGACTACTCTCAGATAGAGCTTCGCCTTCTCGCCGCGATATCCGGAGACGAGACGATGATAAACGCGTTTGCAAACGGTATAGATATCCATACGCTGACCGCGTCGCAGGTTTTCGGAGTACCGGTCGAAGCCGTTACGAAAGAAATGAGAAAACGCGCAAAAGCCGTCAATTTCGGTATCGTATACGGCATCGGCGCTTATTCGCTTTCGCAGGATATAGGCGTAAGCGTAAAAGCGGCGGGGAAGTATATAGACAGTTATTTAAGCAAATATCCGGCGGTAAACGAATATCTTGAAAATATAAAGAAGCAAGCCAAACGCGACGGTTACGTAAAAACGCTTTTCGGAAGGCGCAGATATATCCCCGAGCTTTTCTCGGCAAAAAAGCCGGAGCAGGCTTTCGGCGAACGCGTAGCGATGAACAGCCCGATACAGGGTACCGCGGCTGATATCATAAAGATCGCGATGGTCAATACGAGCAAAGCGCTGAAAAAGAGCGGCCTGCCCGCAAAGCTGATACTGCAGGTACACGACGAGCTTATTATCGAGACGGATAAAAACTCGGTCGACGAAGTGAAGGCGCTTCTCGTTTCCGAAATGGAAAACGCGGTAAAGCTGAACGTCAGACTGAGCGTCGAAGCGACGGACGGCGACAGCTGGTATAACTGCAAATAAAAAGGAGAGATCATGAAAATAATCAAAGCGACGGCGGCGTTTCTGATCGCGGCGATCGCGGTATGCACGTTCTGCGGCTGCGACAGGATACGCAACTTACTGCCGAAAGAAGATCCGGACAGAATAGTGTCGTATACGAACGACGACTACCATTTCACGCTCACCCATCCGGCTTATTTCAAAAAAACGGAAGTCAAAGAGTCGGAAGAAAACGGCGACGAGATCAATATCAAGCTGATCGCGGACGACGACGATCTGATCGATATCGATATCCGGTATAAAAACGAAGGCGGCGTCAGCTCGTCCGATCTTTACGGTTACATTACAAGAAACGGCCTCGATAAAAACAGGCTCGTTCCGCTGACTACCAACAGCTTCGCCTACGACGACAGAGAAGGCGAGACCTCTTCGTATTTCATCTACGCGGCTACGAAAAGAATGGTGTACGTTATATCGTACGCTCATAACGCGGATAATGAAAAAGAGCAGTTCGTCATAGATTCGCTCAGATTCTCGTTCGACGCTTACGCAAACGTACCGAAAGAAAACGCGTTCTTGTCCGATCCGGTGACGTTTGCCGCGGGCTTTTGCAAGATTCGTTTCCTTGCCGACGCCGAAATATCCTCCGATATCGAACCGGCGTACGACGAAAACGGCGCGCCGGATTATATGTTCTGCAGAAAAATCACCGAATCCTCTCAGTTTTACACGGCTGCATTCTCGGCTCCCCTGATCGGCAGATACAATTATTCTCAGTTTGACGATACGGATATTGAAGCCGACGCTCAAACGGTAACGGAAGAGATCCTTCCGGGACTTCAGGATCTGAGATTCAAAGAAGCTTATACGAGAACGAACGGAGCGATCAGATACAAGATAATTTACTTCGACTGCAGCTACGGCGGAAGACCCGCGACCGGATCGCTGACGGCAGGCTTCAAAAACATGAATTATTTTGAATACGTATGCGTTATCTGCGAAGACGCAGCCGATCCGGAGATAAGAAACTATACGGATATGATCGGATCTTTTTCTCCGTGAGCGCCTGAATTCGTATATTTCGATCAAAAACCGCCGATTTATCGACAAAAATGATGAAATGCTGTTTTTCGTCGGAAAAAAAACATATAATCGTATTGACAATTTCGATTTGCGGATGTATAATAATAAAAAACCTGTGTGATACGCAGGAAAACAATATGGAGGGTAATATGAAAAAAATCATTTCTGTGATCGTAGCCGTTATCATGCTTTCGGCCACGATCTGCACCGCTGCTTTTGCCGAGGTCGAATATGTTTCTCCCGGGAGCATTATCGTTCCTTATACGAGCGGCGACAACATTACGATCGACGGTACGCTCGCACAGGGCGAATGGTCTGAAACGAACAAGCTTCAGCTCAACGAGACCAACCTCGTAAACTGGACTACCCCGTTCGTAGGCCCGATCGATTTCTACTATTCATGGGGCGATAAGGGACTTTATATCGCTGCAGTAGTTTCCGACGAACTTATGGGAACCACCGGTTCTCAGATCGATCCCGACGGCTCAGCCGGCGGCGGCACGCGCTTCCAGCTCGCTTTCAACCCCGGCGGAATCATTGCCGACGATTATATGGGACTTTTCTTCTCGTTCCTTCCCACCAAAAACCTTGAAGGAGCCGAGCATGAATTCGTAGTTGACTGCTGGAGACACAACTGGGAAGATTCCGATAACGGAGCCGTCCAGGTAGAAGAAGGTGAAGAAGGCTACATAGGCAGATATTCTTACGTCTACGAAGGCGATAAGATCGTCGGCTGGAACATGGAAGCTATCCTTCCGTGGGTCTTCCTCGCTTCTCCCGACAGAGAATGGGGTCTTGACGACGATTACGAATACGAAGAACTCAACCTCACCAAATTCAACCCGAAAGACGAAGACAGATCGAGAGCCTTCATCACGGCTACCGTCGCTTACGTTCAGGAACCCGGCACGGCTACCGGCCGTACCACGACCGACGGTATCGTAACGTGGGAAGTCGATTCTTACGACGTTATCCTGTTCCTTGCCCGCGAAGGCGAGCTTGAACGCGAGACCGTGACAGGTTCGTTCAAGACCAACCCGCCGGCACCGCAGACCGACGCTCCGGCAACCGACGCTCCCGAGACCGATGCTCCCGAGACCAAAGCTCCCGAGACCAAAGCTCCCGAGACCAAAGCTCCCGAGACCAAAGCTCCCGAGAAT
>CACYEW010000128.1 GCA_902773455.1 uncultured Ruminococcus sp. | reverse complement strand
CCGGAAAACAGTACGTCGCCCGCGTTTTTGCATCTTACGAGAATACCGTTGTTTACTCCGTCCGCGCAGTAAAGCATGTGCTCCGACGATACGAAGCACGGCTTGACGCCGAGAAGCATGCCCTTTTCGGTCTTTTCGTAAAACGCCACGAGCTTTATCTTGCCGCCGAGAGCTTCCGCCGCGGCGAGATCCTCGTATTTTACGTGTTCTACGCCTTCGGTGATCACCGTTTCGGGCGGTACGAGTCTGCCGGTCGCGCAAGCCGCGAGTATGACGATCTTTCTCGCCGCGTCTTTACCCGTGATATCCGCGGTGGGATCGGGTTCGGCAAAACCGAGCCTCTGCGCGTTTTTGAGAGCGTCTTCAAAAGAACAGCCGTGTCTGCTCATTTCGGTCAATATATAGTTTGTCGTGCCGTTCACAACGCCGTATATCGCCTTAACGTCGTCGGTCGAGAGACTGTCGCGGAGCGGACGTATTATCGGTATGGTACC
This sequence comes from uncultured Ruminococcus sp., assembly GCA_902773455.1. GTDB lineage: Bacteria > Bacillota > Clostridia > Oscillospirales > CAG-272 > UBA1248. The sequence continues at coordinate 9,202 of CACYEW010000128.1, read as the reverse complement.
GCCGACGGCGGCTTCGAACAGATAGTATACGCCGTTTTCTTCAGCCGTACGCAAAAGATCCTCGCCGAAAGCCGAAACGACCTCTTTATTCGACGTCACCACGTTCTTCTTTGCCGCAAGAGCTTTTTTAGATATCTCGTAAGCCGCTCTTCTCGCGCCGGTCACTTCGATAACGACGTCGATCTCGGGATCGCGGCATACGATATCGAAATCGGTTATATGCATATCGCCGTATTCGGAATCGGGAAAAGAACGCAGATCGCAAATATATTTTAGACCTTCGTATTCAGGCGCTTTCGCTTTTATTTTTTCATATTCTTGTTTAAGAAGACGGCAAACTCCCTGTCCGATATTGCCGAATCCCACGACAGCAACTTTTTTCATATCATCGTCCTTTCGATTTTAATTTTCAAATGTCTTTTATAAGCAGGAGTTTTCCCCGCCCGACGGATATCTCCGCTCTATCGCCCTTCACTTCATTGCTTACGCCGTAAGGATATTCGCACGTGATCATTGCGCGGTCAAGATCGTACAACGCTCCCCTGACGGTGATATCTTCGGCCGTGCCGGTGACGTTCAGAAGTGAAAAATAAGAATATTTTTTATCTACGTATTCGGTTTTTTCCGACACGACGCACATATCCGAAAAATCGTCCGACGCTTCCGCCCGTATTCCGAGCGAGTGCAGATACAGAAGTATCGCAACGTTGCCGAGCGTATGATCGAGCCTTCCGCCGATCACGCCGACGAGCAAAACGCTGTCAAAACCGCGCTTTACCGCCTCTTTCGCGGCGTAAAACGTATCGGTATCGTCCTTTTCGTGCGGCAGAACGATGATCTCGGTATCTGTATCAGGCATTTCGTGCGAATCGAAATCGCCGATTATGAGATCCGCCGCTTTGCCGAGGCGTTCCTCGTGATAAAGCCCGCCGTCACAGTAAATAAAGTAATCGTCCGGGCTGAATTTGCTTTTGATCCTTTCGTAATCGCCTATCGGCGCCGCGCCGACGATCACGCATCTTTTCTTTTTCATAAGCTTTCGATCAGTTCTCTTCTTGCCGCCGCGTCCGTAAAATCGTGATCTGGCGCAGTTATCGTTATGAATCCGGCTTCTTTCGCCGTTTTTATCGCGTGAGGCGAGTCTTCGAATACGGCGGTTTCGCACGGTCCTGCGTCCATCAGCTCCGCGGCGCGGATATATATCGTCGGTTCATGTTTGCCGGTGCCGAGCTCGTCGCAGATCAGTATCCGTTCAAAATATCCGATCAGACCGAGCCGCGTAAGAGCCGCCGTAACGAGATCGCGGCGGTTTGATGTGGCGACCGACATTCTTAAACCTCTTTCGTGAAGCTCTTTTATAAGCTCCGGCATACCCGGTATCGGAGCGACCTCGTCGCCGTAACGCCTGTTAAGCTCTTCGAGTATATCGGCTTTGAGCTGTTCGGGCGTTATATCGAGGTTGAACGCTCGGCAAAAATATACCGCCGACGTTTCGAACGTCATCGTGTGCATCTTATTATAAACGGCTTCGTCAAATTCGATACCGAGCTTATTAAGTTACGCCCTGTCGGCAGATTCCCATACCGGCATCGAATCGAGCACCGTGCCGTCAACGTCAAATATCGCTGCTTTTATCATTATCGTGTAAAGAAAGCAAGGCTGCCGCTTTGATACGGCAGCCTCTTTGATTATTCGTCGGTTTCGTCAGTATCAGCCGTATCGGTTTTTACCTGTCTTCTGGGAAGAGCGGCTTTGCGGGAGAAGTTTATTCTGCCCTTTTCATCTGCGCCGAGGCATTTAACGGTGACCGTGTCGCCGAGATTGACGACGTCTTCGACTTTTTCGGTCCTCTTATATTCGAGGTCGCGAACGTGAACGAATCCGAGATAGCCGGGAACGATCTCCACGCGGCAGCCTATCGGAAGTATCTCCGCTACCTTGCCGGTATAGGTCGCCCCTTTGACCGGTTCGAACACGATGCCTTCGATTATGGCCTTTGCGTTGAGGCAGGCGTTCTTGTCGACCGCGGAAATGAATACGGAACCGTCGTCCTCGATGTCTATCTTTGCGCCGGTATCCGCTACGATCTTCTGTATCACCTTGCCGCCGGTGCCTATGACGTCGCGTATCTTGTCGGGATTGATCTTCATGCTGATCATCTTGGGAGCGTATTCGGATACCTCGTCGCGCGGACGGTCGATCGTTTTGAGTATGATCTCGTCTATGATGTAATCTCTGCCCTTATGCGTCGTTTCGAGCGCGTTTTTGATGATCTCGGGCGTAAGGCCGTCTATCTTGAGGTCCATCTGAATGGAGGTGATGCCTTTGTGCGTACCGGCGACTTTGAAGTCCATATCTCCGAAGAAGTCTTCAAGTCCCTGGATGTCTATCATGGTCATCCATCTTTCGCCTTCGGTGATAAGTCCGCAGGAGATACCGGCAACGGGAGCCTTTATCGGAACGCCCGCGTCCATAAGAGCGAGCGTTGAGCCGCAAACGGAAGCCTGAGAGGTCGAACCGTTGGACGAAATGACCTCGGATACGAGACGTATCGCGTACGGGAATTCTTCAACGGAAGGAAGTACGGGAACGAGCGATCTTTCCGCGAGCGCTCCGTGGCCTATCTCGCGTCTGCCGGGGCTTCTTGAGGATTTTGCTTCGCCTGTCGAATAGCCGGGCATATTGTAGTGATGCATATATCTCTTGACTTCTTCCTGATCTATACCGTCAAGCTCCTGCATTTCGGAGATCGAGCCGAGCGTTGCGATCGTCATGACCTGAGTCTGACCTCTCGTAAAGAGAGCGGAACCGTGAGTTCTGTTGAAGAGACCCACTTCGGCCGCGAGCGGGCGGATCTGATCGAGGCGTCTGCCGTCTACGCGCTTGCCCTGAAGCAGCCATTCGCGGACGACCGCTTTCTGCAGCTTATAAACGATCTCGTCGATCATCGGATGCTGATCGGGATATTCTTCGTCGTACTGAGCGTAAAGCTTGTCTTTTATAACGTTGATCGCTGCGTCGCGTACCGTCTTGTCGTCGGTATCAAGAGCGGCTTTGACGTCTTCGGTGTATTCCGCTGCGATCCTGTCGTAGAGGTCGTGGTCTACGTCGTGATGCTCGTATTCGAATTTCGGCTTGCCGATCTCAGCCTGAATGGATTTGATGAATTCGACGAGCTTTTTGATCTCTTCGTGAGCGGTCATTATCGCTCTGAACATATCTTCGTCGGATACTTCCTTAGCGCCGGCTTCGATCATAACGACCTTTTCGGACGTGCCGGCGACGGTAAGCTCGAGCGTGCTTCTTTCGCGCTGTGCGGCGGTCGGGTTGATGACGACTTCACCGTCGACGAGACCTACGAAAACGCCGCCGATCGGTCCGTTCCACGGAATATCGGATATGGATATCGCTATGGACGCGCCGATCATCGCCGCGATCTCGGGCGAATTGTCGAAATCGACCGCCAGAACGGTCATGCTGAGGTTGATGTCGTTTCTGAGATCCTTCGGGAAAAGCGGACGGATCGGTCTGTCGATCACGCGGGAAGCGAGTATCGCCTTTTCGGTCGGCTTGCCTTCGCGTCTGAAATAACCGCCGGGGATCCTGCCCACGGAATAGAGTCTTTCTTCGAAATCGACTGAAAGCGGCATATAATCGATGCCGTCTCTCGGTCTTGCCGAAGCGGTGGCGCATGCGAGAATGCAGGTATCGCCGTATCTTACGAGGCAGGAGCCGTTGGCAAGTCCCGCCATTTTGCCGGTCTCTATCGTGAGAGGTCTGCCGGCGAGTTCATAGTTGAACACTTTGTAGTTTTCGAACATTTTCATTTCTCCTTTGTATTTTGAACACGTCCGAAGCATAACATTTACTTTCGGGTCCGGTATACGGGCGCGAAAGTAACTGCTACACTGCAGACGCGTTTCTTTTTTATCAAATTCGGGAATTTCCCGTTTTCACGGAAAATCCCCGAATACCTTCCGGTATGGAGGAAGGCGGTTTGATATTACTTTCTGATGTTGAGCTTGCCGATGATCGCGCGGTAACGCTCTATATCCTTATCTTTGAGATAACCGAGAAGGTTTCTTCTGTGACCGACCATTTTAAGCATGCCTCTTCTGGAATGATGGTCGAGTTTGTTGGCTTTGAGGTGCTCGGTGAGTTCGTTGATGCGGTAGGTAAGTATCGCGATCTGAACCTCGGGGGAGCCTGTGTCGGACTCGTGAGTTTTGTACTCAGCGATTATTTCCTGTTTCTTTTCTTTGGTCATTTTTTTATCACCTTTCAAAATATATTCCGTAACTCCGAGCAGGCGGCGGGTGAGACGCATTTGATGCCTTTGATCCGCAAGCCCAGCGCACGGTAAAGATCCATACCGATTTGTGATTATATCACATTTTTTTCGTTTTGTAAAGAGGGTATAAAAAATAATTTTAATGAATTTGTAAACTTTATTGGAAAAGTTATCTTAAAAATTTATTTCCCCGATTTAGCCAGACTCTTGTCGAACGCTTTGACTATGTTCTGTATCTTCTTCGCCGACTTTGTTTTATAGGTCTCCATCGTGCTTGAAATATCGGTGGCTTTTTTCCCGAGCAGCTCTTTGACAAACGAGCCCGCTCCGTCGTACAGATTAACGTATCCCATATCGAAAACGCGGTTTCTCACAACGAAATCTATCATCTCCGCCGATTCGGCGTCGCGCGTGATCTTGCGCTTCAGATACGTTTCCTTCAGTTCCGGCGTTACGACGCGGTACGATTCGCTCGCTATGCCCTCGATGACGATCGACAGATATTCAAGATCGCTTCCGATCGCGGTCGCCGGCACGCATACCATGCTTGAAGCGCCGTTCACAAACGATCTGTACTCCTTTTGGTTTTCGTTCAGCATCGGGACCGGAACTATGCCGAATTCATCGTCCATATCGCGCATACTGTCCGCGGCGTTCAGCGTCGAATCGAGGAACAGAGCACGACCGTCCGTAAACATCTTCGTGACGTAATCGTAATTGCTCATATCCGTCGCGTAGAACGCGTTATTCTTGATTATGACGTTGTATATCTTCGAATATATGCCGGAATCGCGTTCGGCCTGAGGATCGTAGAACGGAACGTCTTCGTCGTCTTTCGAGACGAGCATCCCGCCCGCCGCGTAATAGAGGCTGTAAGGAACGTCGAGATGCCACGACGAGAGTCCGTAAACGTCGCTCGTGCTCGTCGGCGATACGACGCCGTCGCCGTCTTTATCCGCCGTAACTCCCTTGGTAAGCTCATACAGCCTGTCAAGAGTCCATTTTCCTTCGGTAACAAGCCCGTACGGATAAGTCAGATCGAGTCTGTCGAACATCGTCTTGTTGAAATACAGGCACGACGTTATGCTGAAGCTGAACGGGCTTATGTCGCCGTTTACCATCATAAGATTGTTTCTTATGGAAAAACCGTTTTTGACCGCTTTGTCCCACCAGGGCTTCGAAAGATCGACGTAAGACAGTTTTTCAAACGGCAGTAATTCTCCGCTCTGCGCGAGAGCGGCGCCCGATACCATATGCACGAAGCAGAGATCGTAATCGTCCGATCCCGACTTCACGCTCGTTTTTATCCTGCTGTTGACGGCGGTATACGTGTCGGCAATGATCTCGAATTCGATACCGAAACGGTCCTTGACGTTGTTGTTTCTGAGAAGAACGGCGTCGTGTACCGATTTTCCCGTTTCGTGATCTTCCGTGCGGAAATCGATTTCGGCCTCCTGTTGAATAAGCACCCGGAAGGTTTTGCCGCCGTAATCACGTTCCGGAAGATCGTCGCTTACGACCGTATCCTCCGGCACCGTCGCCGTTTGCTCCGTACTTAAACTGTCGGTCGTCGCCGCCGAGGGACTTTTTTCAGCGCATCCGGTGATCAAAGCGGCCGGGAGCGTGAGAAGCAAAACAAAGATAATACAAACCGTTTTTTTCATTTTTGTTCTCTCTTTAATTCAATTCTTATTCGTTTCTCGCATAATTGAGGAGATATACGTGGTTTATCGTCGATTTGTCCTTTACCGTAAGCACTTCGAACACGACCGGCACCGTACCGTCCTCCGGCTCGGGAAGATCGGGGCGGAACTGACCGTTGTTGTTTTTCAAAAGGAAAGTCACTTTGAACCTGTCGCGCGTTAGAACGCCTTCGATCGTGTTCTGCGTTTCGGGATAACCGATCGTCGAGACTTCCATGGCGTATATTTTCTGCTGCGCGAATTTATCGGGATATTTATCGATTTCTTTCCCGTTATTTTTGAAATATCCCTCCGTAAACAGGGCGTTGAGCGTTTTGCCGTCTCCGTTTATCGCCGCGTTGAAATAATCGATGAACAGTCTCGCCTGGGCGGGTACCGTGTCTTTTTCGTCAAGCGCGTAAACCGTGCCGACTCCCTGATAAGTGTAGCTCACGGTCCTGTTTTTGTCGACGTAATCGGCGTCCTTCATGATATCGTCTTCCGGCTGGAAGAAGCCCTGGCCGTAATCGCCCGTGCGCGGGTCGTAAGAGTATAGTTTTTCTTTATTTCTGTTTTCCTGCACTTTCTGCAGTATTGCGGACGCGATTATCATCACGAGCGCGGCGGCGGCAAGGATAACGATCGCTTTGATAATATTCTTTTTTCTTTTTTTCAGTTTTTCTTCCCCGAGCTTCTTTTCCTGCTCGAGATCTTCTTTTTTGATCTCATTCATCAGAACATACCCCAGAATCTTTTCACGTTGTTCAGACCTATGCGAAGACCGGTGAGGTTGTCTTCGGCGCCTTCGAATTCGACGGATATCCAGCCGTCGTAACCGGCGCGTTTCAGTATGCCGAGGCTTTGAGCGGCGTGAGCGTCGCCGTGACCGATTATCGCGCCTTTGAGATAATTGCCGGCGCGCGATCTGAAAAAGCCTTCGCCCGGATCGATGCTCTGCCCGGATACGAAATAGAAATCTTTTGCGTGAACGTGGCGAGCGTAGCCCGCCATCACGCCGACGGCTTTGTTCGGATCTTCGTCGGCGCACATGAAGTTTCCTATATCGACGAGAGCGCCGAAATTATCGTCGCCGACGGCGTTTACGAGCTTTTCGACCCTTATACTGTCCTGACTGAAAAAACCGTGATTTTCGGTGCAGGTCACGACGCCTTTGCTCTTCGCGTATTCCGTGACCCTTTTGCAGCCTTCGACGAGTCTCGGAAGCGCGTCGTCGTAGCCGCGTTTCGTCTTTTCGCCGCGGAAGCCGTAGCAGACGTCGTGGCGCATGACCTTCGCGCCGTATGCGGCGGTAAGATCGACGGACCTGCATAATCCGTTCACCGTTTCGCCTATATCCCCGTAAAGAAAGTCGGCTCCCGTACAGAGCGAAGCGACGGCAAGCCCTTCGCTTTCGCAAAGCGCTTTTATTCTTTCGGCTTCTGCGATATCAGACGAGCCTGAGAACGTGCCTTCAACGATCTCAATACCGTCAAACCCGAACTCTTTCGCTTTTTTTATCATGAATTCAATGCCTTCGGCGTTGTATCTGCCGTAGCTGTACGTACTTGCGCAAATCTTCATATTGACCTCTGGTTTTTTTCTTATGATACCATAAAAAAACGCGTTTGTCAATAAAACGGACGCATCTCAAAGCGAGCTGAAGAAAATATTTTGCTTTTTTTGAAAAAAAGTCTTGACAAATCGATATTCTTGTGTATAATAAATCGTGCCGTTTTGAGAAAGGACACATATTTGCGAGAGTGGCGGAACTGGCAGACGCGCACGTTTGAGGGGCGTGTGGTTCACACCGTACGAGTTCAAGTCTCGTTTCTCGCACCATAAAACCGCCGACGAGGCGGTTTTTTCTGTTCATACCGTAAAGGGCTGTTTGCATATAATCCGGGCAAACTTGAGCGGAACCGATTGACAAATCTGCGTTTACGTTATATAATATCCTTGATAAACCGAAAGGATAGATATTATGAAACCTGCTTCCATCTTCACCGACAATATTATTTTCGCCGAAAACAGGCCGATACGCGTTTTCGGCGAGAGCGAAGGCGACGTGACCGTAAGATTCCGCGGCGCGGAGGTCACGGCAAGATCAACCGGCGGCAAATGGATCGCCGAGATGCCGGAGTCCGAAGCCGGCGGTCCTTACGAGCTGCGGATCGAAGGCGACGGCCAAACGACGGTATTGCGTAATATTTACGTCGGCAGAGTTTATCTCGTTGCAGGTCAGTCGAACGCCGAGTTTCAGCTTTGCTCTTCCGACGAGCCGGGGTCGGGTTATATCGACGATCCGCTTCTCCGCAGCTTTTTTGTTACACGTCCGTGGTACTCGCCCGACCCGTGTAAGCCGGGTGACGGCTGGATCGAAGCGAAAAAAGACGGCGTAGGCGCGTGGTCGGCGATAGCTTACCTTGCCGGCCGCGAAACGAGAAAAATTACCGGCAAGGCCGTCGGCGTGATAACGTGCGCTCAGGGCGCGTCAATTATCGAATCATGGCTTCCCGCTGAAATCGCGAAAGAGTTTGAGCTTGACGCGGATAAACTGATGATCGATCACACCTACCCCGATTACGCCGCGTTCAACAAAGCGGGCGTCATATATGAAAGTATGCTTTCAAAGATACTGCCGTTCTCTTTTAACGGCGTTATCTGGTATCAGGGCGAAAGCGACACGACCGTCGCGGAAGGCGCGATCTATGATAAAGAACTGGCGAGCCTGATACGCGTTATACGCGAAGCGCAGAACGACGCTTCTCTTCACTTCGCCGTTATTCAGATCGCCGATTTCGACGGCAGAAAAGAATACGACCCAGAAGGATGGACTGCGATACAGAACGCGCAGGAACGCGCCGTCCGAAAAGACGCTCACGCTTCGCTCGTAATATCCAAAGACGTCTGTGAAAGCGCCGGTATACACCCGACGCGCAAGACCGAGCTTTCGGTAAGAGCGGCGAAATCGCTTTTGGAGAATTGAGAATTAAAAGAGCTGAGATACGGGATCAGCCGTATCTCAGCCGTTTTTATTCTGCGAAGATGACGTCGGTGACGAACGTGCCGCCGGTGAGAGTTACTGCGTAAGGATCGTTTACGCCGTACCTGACCTCGAACGTATAAGTGACGTTTTTCTTTTCGCCGTTCTCTTCTCTTATGAAATCGAGCGATAACAGAACGCGGTCTTTTGAACATTCGATCACGTTCATTGCGAAGAGCGTATCGT
>CACYEW010000127.1 GCA_902773455.1 uncultured Ruminococcus sp. | reverse complement strand
TGGTGACCCATCGGAGATTCGAACTCCGGACACCTTGATTAAAAGTCAAGTGCTCTACCTACTGAGCTAATGAGTCATCATTTTTGCTCTGTTTTTCTCAAAGCCTACCCATTCTATCACAAAAAAAACGTTTTGTCAAGAGTTTTTTCAATATTTCTCAAAATAAATATACCGCGCATTTTTACGCGGTATAAGTCGTTTTTTCGGGAAATCGCGTAATGAACGCGCCGCCGGTCGTTTTGTATTACCGCTCGGCTTTTGAAGCCCGGACGTAAATTCATTTCCGTCTTTGCAAGCCTTTACGGGATCGAAAAGCGGTTTGGATCCAAAGATCACACAAATTGACCGGCGCTTTTGCCGTGCACGGTAACGGCCGTAACGGACAGTACCGCGGCGCAGAATACGGCAAGCGCCTGACCGATGCATTTCGCGGCGGATTTTCCGGGATCGTCAGCCGAAAGAGAAGAGACGGCGGCAAGATCCTCAATATCGTCGTCTGACAGACCGAGCGAATGCAGCCGCGCGATATCCTCTTCGTCCGGATCGTTACCGCATTCGCGCATTATATTTATCGCTTCGTCAAGCGCCTCGCCGTTCGCGGCGCCGGCCGCCGTGAGCGTAAAAAGCGTCGTCAACAACAATATGACCAATATAATATTTATACCCTTCATTTCCACGCTCCCGTCATCATGCTGAAGCCATTATAAAACGTGAATGTGAAAAGTATATGAAATATTGCTGAAACCTTGCTCAAAGTTCCGTTTATTTGTCCGCCAGCGCAGTGAGCGCGCATTCGCTGTCGGATCTTCTCGGGTACAAAACTCCGTTGATGCGCTGAGTAGTTTCGTCGCCGACTCCGAGTATCATCACTACGGTGCGCGGCGCCGCTTCCGATACGGCGGTAATTACCGCCTGCTCTCTGTCGGGTATCACCGTGTATTCCGTTCCGTGCTTCGTCACGCCCTCCGCTATCTGCGCGGCTATCGCGTAAGGATCCTCGTAGTTTGGATGCTCCGACGTAATGTAAATATAGTCGCTGTATTTGCCTGCGATATCTCCGAGAGCGTATCTTCTTACCTCCGCCTTGTTGCCGACCGAGCCGAATACGGAGACTATGCGCCACCCGGGATATTCATTTTTGACGTGGGAAAACAGCGTTTCGAACGAAAGCGCGTTATGAGCGTAATCGACTATTGCGACCACCGATTTATCGGCGTTCGAATAAGTTTCCATCCTGCCGGATACCGTCGCGCCGGCAAGAGCGTCGCGGGCGGTCTCGTAAGGAACGCCGAAGCGAAGAGTCGCGGCGATCGCCGCGGCGGCGTTGTCGACGTTGAAAAATCCCGCCATCCGGAGGCTGAAGCCGCCCTCATATAACGGCGTTCTGATATCGAATTTCGTTATTCCGTTTTCTTTTCTTATATTTGATACGTAAACGCCGCAGTCGGGGGTGTGACCGTATACGGTCGTATCGCAGTATTCTTCCGCGGCGGCTCTGATGCGGTCGAAACGATCGCTTTCTTTGTTTATGACCGCGTGGCCGCACATCGAAAACAGCTTGAGCTTTGAATTGAAATAGTCTTCGAAATCGGGGTGCTCGACCGGCGAAATGTGATCTTCTCCGATATTCGTGAATACGCCCGTATCGAACTTTACGCATCTCACTCTGTGATATTTGAGAGCCTGGCTGGAGACCTCGCATACGACGTTTTTAAGCCCGTTTTCACTGCATTTATCGAATATCTCCTCGAGCTGAAGCGATTCGGGCGTGGAGTTCACGCTCTCCTCGGTATCTTTGCCGTCGAAGCTCTCGACGGTCGAAACGAGACCGCAGGGCGGTTCGCCCGTTCTTTCAAAATGCAGATCGAGAATGGATTTTATGTAATGAACGACGGTCGTTTTGCCTTTTGTTCCGGTGACTCCGATCAATCCGAGCTTCTGCCACGGGGAATTGTAATAAAGGTCCGCGATCTCGGCGAGCGCCGCACGGACGTCTGTCACGGCGATGCAGGGACACGGCACGTCTTCGTATACCGTTTCGGAAACGTAACAGAACGCGCCGCGCAAAAACGCTTCTTTCAGATAATCCTTCTTGAAATGGTTGCCCTTGCATATAAACAGAGTCCCGAAGTCGGCGTCTTTTGAATTACACGCGACCTTCGTCACTTTTGCGGTATCGGTATAATCGGCGTCGACGGATACGAGAAGTCCCGCTCCGCGCAGTCTTTTGACGTATTCATTCAAAGTATAAACGGTTCGCATAACTGTTCTCCCATATGTGTTTATCTGATTATAACGCAAAAAAAATAAAAAATCAACACTTTGGAACGTGTTTCTATTGAAATACATTGAAAAATATGATATAATAACGCAAATATGCAAAGGCGGTGCCGGTATGACAAGGATATTCATAACAAAAGAAAACGTTGACGGAGAAACGGTCGTTATAAAAGGCGCGGATTCGGTGCACCTCTGCTCGGCGCTCCGGGTAAGACCGGGGGAAAAGATAGTTTGCTGCGACGGAGAGGGAACGGATTATCTCTGCGTCGTAACGGCGGCGTCGCCGCAGGCCACGGTTTTGAAAACGACGGAAAAAATACCGTCGGATTCGGAGCTTCCGTGCAGAGTGAGACTGTATCAATCTCTGCCGAAGGGCGATAAATTCGAATTCATAATACAAAAAGCGGCGGAGCTCGGAGTATATTCGATAACCCCCGTCATAAGCGAGAGGTGTATTTCAAGACCGGACGAGGCTTCGCTTCGCAAGAAGCTCGTAAGATGGCAGACCATTTCAAGAGAGGCTGCTCAGCAGAGCGGAAGGGGAGTGATCCCCGAAATATGCGCTCCCGTGACGCTGAATAACGCGCTCGGCGCTTTGCCTGAACGTTTTCTTAAACTGTTTTGCTACGAGGATGAAAAACGAACGGGACTGAAAGAAGTATTGAAGAAAACGGACGATATCTGCGTGTTCGTCGGTCCCGAGGGAGGGTATTCGAAAGCCGAAGCGGAAGCGGCGGAAAACGCCGGTCTCATACCGGTAAGCCTCGGCAGAAGGATCCTCCGGACGGAGACCGCTCCCCTGTTCGTGCTTTCATCGATAATTTACGAGATGGAGCTTTGAGTCCGCTTTTGTTGTGCATTTTGCAACAAAGCGGAAAGTTATTTTTGTAAGTTAGATGAAAAAATTCGTCAAAATCCATAAAGAACACGAAAAAAAGCTAAAAAGTTTATAAAAATTTTCGCAATATATATTGAATTTTATAAAAAGCAGAGTATAATATATGATGCATTAAAATGAGAATAGTGTTTCAATCAATTACAGGAGGGGCAAAGCAATGTCCAACAGGCTTTTCCAAAGCATAATACATCAGATGAAGGATACTCTCGACAGAGTGGTGGGAGTCATAGACGACAACGGCGCCGTTATATCGTGCTCGGAGCTTCAGAAAATCGGCGAGCTGCGTCAGGGAGTCAGAGACGAGCTTGCCTATACGTCGGATTTCGTCTGTATAAACGGATATACGTATCATCCGATCGGTTCCGCCGCAAAAGCGGAATATATCGTTTTCGTCGAAGGCGAGGATAAAATGGCTGAGAAGATATGCGGTCTGCTCGCCGTTTCTCTCGGAAACATCAAAAATCTTTACGATGAAAAATACGACAAGAGTTCTTTTATAAAGAATATAATTCTCGACAATATCCTTCCGTCCGATATTTACATAAAATCGAAAGAGCTTCATTTCAGCACGGACGTTTACCGCGTCGTCCTTCTTATCAAATTTCAGAACAGAGCCGATCCGATACCGTTCGATATGGTCGCGAGCATGTTCCCGGATAAAAACAAGGATTACGTCATAAGCATAAGCGAGCAGGATATAGTGCTCGTGAAAGAGGTAAAGCCGAATTACGATTCGCAGGAGATATACAAGCTTGCGCGTCAGGTATCCGATACGCTGCAATCCGAGTTTTACTCGAAGGTCTCGATCGGCATAGGCACCGCCGCCGAAAGCATCAAGGAGCTTGCGCGTTCGTTCAAGGAGGCGCAGGTGGCTCTCGAGGTCGGCAAGGTGTTCGATACCGAGAAGGATATAGTCGCATACGAAAATCTCGGCATCGGCAGGCTCATATATCAGCTCCCGACGACTTTGTGCGAAATGTTTTTGCAGGAGATATTCAAAAAAGAATCTCTCGATCAGCTCGATCACGAGACGCTTCAGACGATACAGTGCTTCTTTGAGAACAATCTGAACGTGTCGGAAACGTCGAGAAAGCTGTTCGTTCACAGAAACACTCTCGTTTACAGACTCGAGAAGATCAAGCGTATGACCGGGCTCGATCTGCGTGAATTCGACGACGCGATAACCTTCAAAGTCGCCCTTATGGTCAAAAAATATCTTTCAAGCAAACCCGTAAAATTCTGACGCTTTTAATAATTGAGGATCATGATAGAATTCAAAAACGTAACCAAAACGTATCACTCCGCATCGCGCGGCAGACCCGTAGCCGCTCTCACGGATATAAATCTGAAGATCGACGACGGCGAGACCGTGTTCTTCGTCGGTCCGTCGGGCGCGGGAAAAACGACGATGATGCGCCTGATAACGAGGATGGAAACGCCGACCTCCGGTTCTCTCAAGGTCAACGGTACGGATCTTCGGAGGATCCGTCCGCGGAAGATACCGGAGTTTCGAAGTCAGTTCGGAGTTGAATTTCAGGACTGCAAGCTTTTCCCGAAATACAACGTCTACGAAAACGTCGCTTTCGCCATGCGCGTTCTCGGTATGCCGAACAGAATAATAAAGGAGAGGGTGCCGAGAGTCCTTACGGCGATGGGCATCCTTCACAGAGCGAAGCATTTTCCCGACCAGCTTTCGGGCGGTGAAAAGCAGAGAGCGGCGCTCGCCCGCGCGCTCGTCAACAACCCGAAAATACTTATAGCCGACGAGCCGACCGCCGGACTCGATCCGAAAATGAGCAAGAACGTGCTCGATCTGCTCGTATCGCTCGGCAATTCGCAGAAGCATAAGCGTACCGTGATCATAATAACGCACGAGCAGGCTCTTGCGTCCGAATACGGCAAACGGCTGATAAGATTCGAAAACGGAAAAATAGCCGAAGACACGGGGAGGGCTGAAAAATGAGAAAATACAGTCTGCCTTATCTGCTCGGCCGCAGCTTCAAAGGATTTTCGAGAAACGGCTT
>CACYEW010000126.1 GCA_902773455.1 uncultured Ruminococcus sp. | reverse complement strand
TTTGTATATATTAAGATATACTTCCGCCGTTTTGCGGCATATTTCTTTGACCTGCTCCGGGCTGAACGAGAAAAGATCCTGTATCGCCGAGATCGCTTTCGATCCGAATTCTTTTTTCAGGTTCTGCGACTCGTCAACGTATATCGCGTCTTTCGGCGCGCCTCTGAGCTGGGAAAAACTCGGCTTGGGCGCCGAAAACACTCTCGCTTCTGCGTAACCCTTTCCCGAATACGTTTCGATCGCCTCCGATATATATGCGAGGCATTGATCGAAAACGGGGCTGTATTTTTCTTCAAAGCCGTCTTCGCCGCGGTATTCGTCGCACAGATCGAGTATTTTGTCGCGATATAAAACGAGCTTTCTTATCGCGTAAGATCTCATATATTCGTAATACGGGCTCGAATCGAAATCCTCCGCGGCTTTTTTTGCGGTATCGGCGCAGTTTTTATAATAGCCGAGAAATTCCCTGTAAGAGGCGGCTTTGTTATAAAGCTCCGAAAACGTCTCCCATATATCGGCGTCGCTTTTTTCTGACGAGAATGTGCCGAAAAAAGCCTCCGGATCGTCGATCGCGTATTCGCCTTTGACGTCGCCTTCGTAATACGCTTCTATCAGATCGTTCATTATGCTCTTTCTGATCGGATAGAATTCTTTATCGTCTCCCACGCCTATTTTCGGAGGCAGACCGAGAGAGGCGAAATTCTTGCGCAGGATCTTTATGTAGAATGAATGGATCGTGCTTATGTCCGCGGAAGGCAGAAGCGTAAGCTGCCTTTGAAGAACGGCGTTATCCGGTTCTTCGGAGAGCCGCTCCTCGAGCTTCTTTTTTATTTTCTGGCGCAGCTCGGCGGCGGCTTTGCTCGTGAACGTTACGATGAGCATACGTCTGATATCAACGGGATGCTCGGCGTTCGTTACCGCTCTGAGCACGCGTTCGGTGAGGGTCGCCGTTTTGCCGGAACCCGCCGCCGCCGAAACGAGCACGTCGGAATTCGGAAATTCGATAGCTTTGGATTGTGAATCGGTCCAGTTCATTTATTCAGCCTCTTCCTTTTCTTTCCGTAAATCTGCAATAAGGCGAGAATTCGCAGTATTTGCACGGTTCTCCGTTGCCGTCGATCTTCTCGGGCGGGAGAAGCTTTCCCTCCGCCATTTTCGTTACGGCTCCCGTAACGCAGGCTCTGACCTTATCGAACAGCTCGTTCATTTTTTCTTCGCTCTGAAGCAGTATTTTGCCTATCGCGCCTTCTTTTTTCTTCACGCCGGGTCCGTTCACCGCGGCGCCGAGCGCTTCGGTGACGTTTTCGTCGTCAAGAGCGACTCCGTTTCTCGTTACCTGTTCGGACGCGCCGATATCGGACGCTTTCTCGGCGGTTTTCTCTTTCGTCGCGCTCTTCATATAATACAGAGCCGCCGGTACGGGAGACGGAAACGGTCCTACCGAAGATATCGCGTCGATCATATATATGAAAAGCTGTACGCCTTCTCCTTCGTCGAGCCCGCTTATCGAAAAATCCGCTTTGCCGGTCTTGTAGTCGACGAGCTTGATATACGTTTTTCCGCCGTCCTGAAATACGTCCACTCTGTCTATCTGCCCCGTCATGCTTACGGTCCTGCCGTCGCCCGCCGGCATCGCCACCGGATGTATCACGCTGTTTCTGCCTATGCGAAGCTCGGTCTTATAAGGCTTGAATCTGCCGTATTTGAATTCGTTCAGCACTTCTCTTTCCGCTGCGGCGACCGATTTGCAGAGACGTTTTATCTGAGCTCTCAATCTTTTGAAGCCTCTTGCGAAAACGTCGATCCCGAGCTCCTCCTTAAGATAACCGGTTATGAATTCCTCCGTGTATTCAGACAAATGCTCGTCTGAAAAATCAGCCGTGCTTTCGTCCTTTATATAATCGTCCGTCAGCTTTTTCAGGATCAGATGAACGAACGTGCCGAAATCCAGATTGCTGAATTCGATCTCGGCGTCGCTTCCGAGTTTGAGAAAATATCCGCAGTAATGACGGATACTGCACCCGAGAAACGATTTGAGCCTTGTCGGCGAGATCGTGAATTCCTTCGGTATCAGCAGATCGACGGTCTCTTTGCCGAGGGAGCCGTCTGTATTCGAAAGCGCCTCGGAAAGCGCGCGGATCTTATCGGCGTACTCCGGTTTTTCGGAGAATATCCGTTCCACCGCTCTGCCCCTGTCCGTATCGGCGTGCTCCGCGTAATATTCGAACGCCGCTTCCTCCGAAGAGCACATCGCCTCGTCCGGCAGCTCGGATACGACCGGGATCCCCGGCATTGCCTCTTTCACGCGTGACAGCATACCGCACATATTCTTTTCGGCGCTCGATTCGTCGTAACCGAGCGTGCAGTAGGAAAACGTGACCGTTTCCGACGAAATGCAGGCGCTTTTGTAAAAATCGTAGGCTTTTCGCTCGATGATCTTTTCCGTATTCGATTCAAGCTCCAGACCCGCCCGTTCAAGATATTCTTTCTCTTTATCGTCTATCAGCCCTGTATCCGAAGCGGATGCGGGAAATTCGCCTTCGTTGCATCCGATAACGTAAACGTGCTTTACTCCCTTTGCCCTGATCATACCGCTTTCCCCGACCGTGACCTCGTCTATGCTCGTCGGTATCTTACCGACGGTGGTCTGCGAAAGCACCGTATCGAGCAGCATCGAATACTGCGCCGGCTTCATCGGAAGATCCTTGCAGAGCGTTCTGATCTGCTTCGTCACTTTAAGAAAAACGTCCCAGAGCTGAGCCGTTTCCTGCGCTTCGGCGTCGTTCTTTTCCGCCGCGGCTTCCTTTATGAGTCCGCGAAGCGTTTCGGGAACGCCGGCGTTCACGGTGAGCTTTATCACGGCGTCCGTGATCTCGGACGCGGTGCCGCATTTTTCACACTCTTTGCAGAAATCGTAAAGCGGCGTTACGACGTACGCTCTGACTGCGTTTATACGGTCGAGCTTCGCTTTCGCCGCGTCGTTTTGCGGGGCTCCGAACGAATCCGGTGAGAAAGCAAAATCCTTTGTATAGTTTTCCGCTTTTTTTATATTGCGCCGCCTTATGTAATCGCCGAAAAGATCGAGTTCTTTTGACGGAAGTCCGGTCAGCCCGGATCTGATATATGCGGAAACGTCTTCCGGCCTGAAATTGCCGGTACACACGCTTATCGCGCTCTGTATGAATCTGAAAAGAGATTTCTGCCTTACGTCGTCGCGCACCGACATGAAATACGGAATGCCGTATTTTTCGAGAGCCGCGTCTATTACGCCTTTTCTTTTCTGCAGATTTTCGGTTATTACCGCTATATCCCTGCATCTTGCGCCGTTCATCAGTTTATCTTTTATATCCGCGGCGACAGTATCGGCCTC